>USDI01000113.1 GCA_900553305.1 uncultured Lachnospiraceae bacterium | reverse complement strand
GGACTATGGCCACCAGAGCAATTGAGAAAGGTATGCCGATTGAACAGGTACAGAAAATTCTGGGACATGAGCAAATAGATACAACGCTCAGATATGCAATGGTTAATCAAAACAATGTGAAGCTATCGCATCGAAAAAATATATTTCATAGATTGACTTGTAACGCAAAAGACGTTACAATAAAAGAAAGATGGAGGTGTATTCTATGGGAAAAACAGCAACATTAAATATAAGAGTAAATCCAGATGTAAAAGAAAATGCAGAAAGTGTATTGGCACAATTAGGGATACCAATGGCTACTGCTATAGATATGTATTTAAAACAAATATCATTAGTAGGAGGAATTCCCTTTTCTATTGTATTACCAAAAGCAGCTAATTCAGTGAATGCAGATATGATGTCTGCTACACAGATTCATCAAAAGTTAGAAAAAGGATATGCCGATATAGAGAAAGGAAATGTTGAGGATGCAGCTAGTGCGTTTGTGGCATTTAGAGAGAGGCATTAATGAAGCAATATAAGGTAGAGATTACAAAAGAAGCTTTGCAGGATATGGAAGATATATACAATTATATTGCTATAGATTTGCTTGCTCCGGATAATGCAATGGGGCAATATAATCGCATTGCTGATGAAATACTTACATTAGACACTTTCCCGGAACGATTTAGGATTATGGATTCTGAGCCGGAAAAGAGAATGGAGTTGCGTAGAATGCTCGTCGATAATTATTCAGTGTTTTACACAATCCGTGACGAAAGGGTAATTGTAACGGATGTGTTATACACGGCATCTGATATAGAAGCACATTTGAGAGGTGAGCTATAAAAGCATGCGTTTATTTGAATTTGACGGAGGAAAATGTATGAGTGATTTATATGTTTCAGATTTAGATGGGACATTATTGAGAAGTAACGAAGTAACCTCTAACTACACAAATCAAGTAATCAATTCATTGGTTGAAGAAGGGATGATTTTTTCCTATGCTACAGCTCGTTCTTTAGTTACAGCTAAAAAAGTGACCGAAGGAATAAATGCAAAAATTCCGTTGATTGTATACAATGGAGCCTTTGTGATTGATAATATTACAGAAAAAATATTAATTGCTAATTATTTTGATGATTCAGTACATTCAGTGCTAGAAGATTTGTTTAGCAATAACGTGTATCCCATTGTTTACGCATACATTAATGGGGTGGAAAAATTTTCGTTTGTGCGAAAAATGTGTACAGAGGGTATGAATATGTTTCTCGAAAGTCGTAAAGGCGATGTTCGAACAAATGAGGTGAATTCATTGCCTGAGTTGAAAGAGGGTAATATTTTTTATATTACCTGTATTGATTCGCCGAAAAAACTTATGCCTTTGTATGATAAATATAAGGATAAATATCATTGTGTATATCAGACGGATATTTATACAAATGAACAGTGGTTAGAAATTATGCCGTTAGAAGCTTCAAAATCAAATGCTATAAGGCAATTACAAAGTATGATGAATTGTGAAAAGCTAATTGTGTTTGGTGATGGAAAAAATGATATAGACATGTTTCAAATGGCTGATAAAAGTTATGCTGTTGCAAATGCACACAATGATTTAAAGCAATATGCCACAGAGGTGATTTTGTCGAATGACGAAGATGGTGTTGCTAGATGGCTTGAAGCAAATTATAAGCAATAGAAGCGGGTAAAAATTTCAGTCTTTCGAAGAGATTGATGGAGCGAGAAAACTTTGAATTTTATGATTAACCCAATATGGAGAAATGGATATGAAAGAAAAGAAGCAATGGTTAATTAGATTGTTTATAATCCTATTCTCTGTTTCTGTTTCAGTGGCAGTTTTACCTTGCGGAATAATTAACACCCATGGCTTGTTTGGAGAGATTACATCATCGACTATAACTAATGATGATGATAATTCGAGTTTTCAAGAGAGCCGTGTTTTTGAAAACAGAAAACAGATTAAAGGGATAAACATTTATAATATATGGTTTGAAGTTTTGATATGTGTCATTTGTATGATATATATTCAATATATGTTTAGACTTCCTAGAGAAGATACCATCATTACTTTTAAAGTACGAATGGACAATTGATTCTTTCTGCAAATATATAAAGCAGAAAGGAGAATAAAACTTGTTTGAACAAGACTATGTTATGAGACTTATAAAGGAAATGGTGAGAGCTATACTAAAGCTGTTATTCAATATTGATACCGATTCACCATCAGCAGAATTATTGGAAGATGCAAAGGAACAACAGACGCTGGATGAGCTACTTGATATGGTAGATAATGGGTTCATTAATGAGGCGGAAAATAAAATATATGAAATAACGGAAGAAGGGAAAAAGACAGATTTAGAAATGGCTTTACTGTTTTATTCCTACTTAAATGATAAGTCAGATGAATTTCTGGAAGCACATAATTATAGCAGAGATGAAATTAAGGCTGGTTTGAAAGATATTACTGTAAGATATGGCGTCGATGGTTTTGCAGAAATGTTTTTGCAATAGTAAAGGAAATTGTTATTTTCACTACACAAAGAACTTGATAGATTCAAGTTTGCCAACTTTCCCTTTGAGAGAGGAGAAATCCTTTTCTCAAAGGGCTTTTTTGATTTTTCGGATATTCGTAAACTACAAGACAAAGCTAAAACTTCATATACTCTAAGCACAAGGAGGCCCCGGTTTGACTATGAATAACAGTTTGGCAGAAGTACACCCGGAGCTTGTTTCGGAGTGGTCGGAGGAGAATTTACCGCTTACACCTGATGATATTACCTTTGGCTCAAATGAAAAAGTATGGTGGAAGGGATTCATTCCAGATAGCAAAAACGGAAGCCTTTTCGCTTGAAAATGGAATAAGTCATTCACTACCATTTCGTGCTACAAAAAGATGTAGATATTGTATTGATTGTTGAATCCATAACAGCGGAGTTTGCGTCTCCTTTAAATCAATAAAAATATAGAAGCATTTCAATCAGTTCACCATGTCGTTTTTATTTTGTGTTATACTGTTTTATAGGATTTTCTTGGTCTTCGCTGCCGCTTCGGTCGGCACAGAGCAGAGGTCCACCGGATCTCTTGTGGTCTTCGCTTCGCTACGGTCGGTGCAAAGCGGACATCCACCGGATGTCCTGCACCCTTGTATTTGCCCTTATCAGAGTTCGTAAATCCATATGGGAAGATATAACATAAGGGAAAGTCTAAGGGAAAGCTCACTTGCGATAAATCCAGTGTTTTCAAGGACTTGCGGAGAATTTAATAACAAAATATAACAGTTATTAAATTTCTTACAACAGGTGAAATCTCAATCGGAATTTGTGAAGGAGACCAGCTATGAAAAGTCAACCATAAATTAGCAAAAAATTTCTTTTTCATATCGGTGGTAAAAAAGGGGTAACTTTAATAGAGCTCCCTTAGGGGGCTTTTTCAAAATTATCGTAAAAGGAGGGCTTGCATATGATAACGGATGAAAGAATCAAAAATTCCAGTGAGCTGGAGTTTGCTGTATTTTGTATTGAAAATGTAGCAGCAAAGCTGGGTGTGGATGCAGAGCGTGTCTATCAGGCATTTACTGAACAGAGTGATATTTTGCACGGCTACATCGTACCGGAATATGAAGTGCTGCATACCCAGAGCCGGGAATATATCGTTGATGACCTCCTTGTTGTGATGAAAGAAAGGGGTGTGGAAGTATGATTCTTTATCATGGTTCTTTCTTAGAGATTGCAAAGCCGGATTTGGTTCATTCCCGCTCCAATGTGGATTTCGGGCGTGGCTTTTATGTCACGCTGCTGTATGAACAGGCGGCGAAGTGGTGCGGCAAGTTCAAACGCCGTGGGAAAGATGGCATTATCTCTCGGTATGAATACGATGAAAGCCGGGAATATGAACTGAAAACGCTGAAATTTGATTCTTATTCCGAAGAATGGCTGGATTTCATTCTGAACTGCCGCCGTGGAAACGATTCGACAGATTGCGACCTTGTTGTAGGTGGTGTTGCTAATGATAAAGTGTTCAATACCGTAGAGCTGTTCTTTGACGGACTGATTGATAAAACGGAAGCCATCAACCGCCTGCGTTATGAAAAGCCGAACCTGCAAATATGTTTCCGCACAGAGAAAGCACTGTCTCTGTGGCATTTTGAAGGGAGTGAAACACTATGACAGCGAACCCGATTTTGCTTCAAAAAAAATATAGCCGTGTTATTGAATGCTTTGCTAAACAGCAGGGACTTTCACTGGATGCGGCATTGGATTTTTTTTATCATTCCCAGGTTTATCAGCTGATCCGTGATGGTGTTTCCGATATGCACTGCATGAGCGATGCGTATCTGGCAGAGGAACTGGAACAGGAATATGCTGAGAAAGTGCCTGTAAATGTGCATGGCTCGTAGCGTTCACACAATCTTCACAAAAGAATTAGCACTCGCCTCTTGACAGTGCTAACAACTAGTGTTATAGTATCCATAGAACATGAAAAGAGCATGTTTATAAAGCAGCGTTATGATATATTGGATATCATTGTTACAGATGAGCAGCTTTGAAGCGCTGCATGGAGGATACCATGAGTAGGAGGTGGGCTTATGAATATCAATAAATTTACACAGAAATCAATGGAAGCAGTACAGAACTGCGAGAAGATTGCCAGTGATTACGGCAATCAGGAAATAGAACAGGAGCATCTCCTGTATAGTCTTTTAACCCTTGATGACAGTCTGATCGCCAAGATGATCGAAAAAATGGAAATTGATCCGCAGACCTTTTTGAACCGGGTGGAGGAGCTGATTGAGAAGCGTCCGAAGGTACAGGGCGGTCAGCCTTATGTTGGACAGTATCTGAATAAGGTACTGATTTCCGCAGAGGATGAGATGAAGGTGTTTGGTGATGAATATGTTTCAGTAGAGCATTTATTCCTTGCCATGATCAAGCATCCAAGCTCCACGATCAAGAACCTGTTCAAGGAGTTTGGAATCACCAGAGAGACCTTTTTACAGGCATTGTCTACCGTACGTGGCAATCAGCGGGTAACCTCCGATAACCCGGAAGCAACCTATGATACCCTGGAGAAGTACGGTCAGGATCTTGTGGAGAAAGCAAGAGAGCAGAAGCTTGATCCGGTCATCGGACGTGATGAGGAGATCCGGAATGTGGTTCGTATCCTTTCCCGTAAGACAAAGAATAACCCGGTTCTGATTGGTGAACCCGGTGTTGGTAAGACTGCGGTTGTGGAAGGACTTGCACAGCGGATTGTAAATGGTGATGTTCCGGAAGGATTGAAGAATAAGAAGATTTTTGCGCTGGATATGGGTGCCTTGGTTGCAGGTGCGAAGTATCGTGGTGAATTCGAGGAGCGTCTGAAAGCCGTGCTTGAGGATGTGAAGAACAGTGATGGTGAGATCATCCTGTTTATTGATGAGCTGCATACAATTGTCGGTGCAGGCAAGACAGACGGAGCCCTCGATGCCGGCAATATGCTCAAGCCGATGCTGGCCCGTGGTGAGCTTCATTGTATCGGTGCGACCACACTGGATGAATACCGTCAGTATATCGAAAAGGATGCGGCTCTGGAACGTCGTTTCCAGCCGGTTATGGTAGAAGAACCTACCGTGGAAGATACGATTTCCATTCTTCGTGGTCTGAAGGATCGTTACGAGGTATACCATGGAGTTAAGATCATGGATAATGCACTGGTCAGTGCTGCCGTTCTTTCGAATCGTTATATTTCGGATCGTTTTCTTCCGGATAAAGCGATTGACCTTGTGGATGAAGCCTGTGCATTGATTAAGACCGAGCTGGATTCCATGCCGACGGAACTGGATGAGCTTCGTCGTAAGGTTTTACAGATGGAAATTGAAGAAACTGCCTTGAAAAAGGAAGATGACCGATTGAGTCAGGAACGTCTGGAAACCTTGCAGAAAGAACTTGCCGAACTGCGTGAGGAATACTCCAACCGTATGGCACAGTGGGAGAATGAAAAGGCTTCCATTGAGAAGCTGCACAAGATCCGTGAGGAAATTGATAATGTGAACAATCAGATTGAGATTGCACAGCGTGAAGGTGACTATGAGAAGCTTTCCGAATTGAGCTACAGTACGCTTCCTTCTTTGAAGAAGCAGCTGGAAATGGAAGAGGAGCAGGTGAAGAATAAAGATCTTTCTCTGGTTCACGAGAGTGTATCCGAGGAAGAAATCGCCAGAATTATCTCCCGTTGGACGGGTATTCCGGTAGCAAAACTTACCGAAAGCGAACGGAATAAGACCCTGCATCTGGATGAAGAACTGCACAAACGAGTTGTTGGACAGAATGAAGGGGTTACGAAGGTAACCGAAGCCATCATTCGTTCGAAAGCAGGAATCAAAGATCCCCGTAAGCCGATTGGTTCTTTCCTGTTCTTAGGACCTACCGGTGTTGGTAAGACAGAGCTTGCTAAGGCTCTTGCAGCCGCACTGTTTGATGATGAGAATAATATGGTCCGGATTGATATGAGTGAGTATATGGAGAAATACTCCGTGTCCAGACTGATCGGAGCGCCTCCGGGATATGTCGGATATGAGGAAGGTGGACAGTTGACCGAAGCAGTCAGAAGAAAACCGTACTCCGTTGTCTTATTTGATGAGATCGAAAAAGCGCATCCGGATGTATTTAATGTCCTTCTTCAGGTGTTAGATGACGGACGTGTCACAGACTCGCAAGGCCGCACGGTTGACTTTAAAAACACCATTTTGATTATGACCTCCAACATCGGAGCGACATATCTGTTAGATGGTATTGACCAGGATGGTAACATTAAACCGGAAGCCGAAGAAATGGTTATGAATGATCTTCGTGCCCATTTCCGTCCGGAGTTCTTAAACCGTCTGGATGAAACGATCCTGTTCAAGCCTTTGACGAAGGATAACATCGGTGGTATTATCAAACTGATCATTGCCGATCTGAATAAGCGTCTGGCAGACCGGGAGCTCACCGTAGAGCTTTCTGATGCAGCAGAACATTTTATTATTGAAGAGGCTTATGATCCGGTTTATGGTGCAAGACCTTTGAAGCGTTTCATCGAAAGCCACATCGAAACGCCGGTTGCAAGAA
>USDI01000112.1 GCA_900553305.1 uncultured Lachnospiraceae bacterium | reverse complement strand
AGCGAGTGGGACACTACTACGACTTCAACGGATGGACCGGTGTGGGCATCATCCACAAAGAGAACTCCAAGATTTCTGGTGCAGTTTGTTTTCAATGCCTTGGCTGCAGAGTTTGGGGAATATCCCATTTCCTTGGCAACCTGTCTGATATGTTCCTTTGTTTCTTTTCCTATATCCTTGTGATCGTTCAGGGCCTTGCTGACGGTTGCTATCGATACCCCGCAGGCTGCTGAAATATCCTTCATCGAAACCATAGCTGTAATCCCTTCACTGCTCATCGATTTCTTAATCGTTTTCGTATCATTATCGTACATCATTTCTTATAACTTCGCAATGCTTTTTATGATTTTTTTATGCAAAAATGACATTTTTAGCAAATTTCACAGAAAGAGCAAGTATATTTCTACTATTTTTAACAAGGATTTTACTATTGACAACTTAAATTTTCGCTATTTGTATTTGTTCATAAGTTAATCTTAAGTATTTTTAAGTAATTTTAATTTAATTAGCCTTTAGAAATCATAGTTTTGCACTAGAAATCATTTTTGTCCTTTCGAAAATGCTCTAATATGCACAATTTTGTTGTTGCAATAGCATATCCTTTTATGTATAATTCTAATTAAGAAGTTACTTAAACGTTTTCTGTATGTTTATCAATATCAGCAACGTTTACTTTATACTATAGGTAACTATTAATACAATTAAAAATAATTAATAAGGTAAGGAGAAAGTGCTATGAAATTTGGTTATTTTGATGACGCGAACCGTGAGTACGTGATCACCACTCCCAAAACACCGCTTCCCTGGATCAACTATCTTGGCTGTAATGATTTCTTCAGTCTGATATCCAACACCTGCGGTGGCTATTCCTTTTATAAGGATGCAAAGTTACTTCGTTTAACCCGTTATCGTTACAACGATACCCCCAATGATGTGAATGGTAAATACTTCTATATTAAAGATGGCGATACCATTTGGAATCCCGGGTGGAAGCCGACCAAGACCGATCTTGACTCTTATGAGTGCCGTCACGGTATCGGTTACAGCCGCTTTATCTCCAGCAAGAATGATGTACAGGCTTCTGTTCTTGCTTTTGTTCCGATGAACGATACCTGTGAAATCAACCAGGTGAAGCTGACCAACAACTCCTCTTCCGTTAAGACACTGTCCTTATTCTCCTATGTAGAATGGTGCTTATGGAATGCGGATGATGATATGAAGAACTTCCAGCGTAACTTCAGTACCGGTGAAGTCGAGATCGTCGATTCCACGATTTTCCACAAAACCGAGTACAGAGAGCGTCGTAATCACTATGCTATTTACTCCGTAAATGCCAAGATTGATGGCTTTGATACCATCCGTGATGAATTCCTTGGCGCTTACAACGGAACAGACGATCCGACTGCTGTTAAGAACGGTGCCTGCACCAATTCCGTAGCAAGCGGATGGCAGCCGATCGCTTCCCACCAGATCAACATCACCTTAAATCCCGGCGAAACCAAGTCCTTTGTTTTCGTTCTTGGATACATAGAGAATCCCGAAGATGAGAAGTGGGAATCCAAGGGTGTTGTGAATAAGAAGCGCGCTTACGAAATGCTTGACCGTTATAAGACCGACGCAGATGTAGACAAAGCATTTGCAGAACTGAACGAATACTGGAAGGGACTTCTTTCCAAGTACACCGTGAAGTCCTCTAACGATAAGGTTGACCGTATGGTTAACATCTGGAACCAGTATCAGTGTATGGTTACCTTTAACATGTCACGTTCCGCTTCCTATTATGAATCCGGTATCGGCCGTGGAATGGGATTCCGTGACTCCTGTCAGGACCTGCTCGGCTTCGTACATCTGATTCCGGACCGTGCAAGAGAAAGAATCATTGATATCGCATCTACCCAGTTCCAGGATGGTAGTGCATATCATCAGTATCAGCCGCTTACCAAGAAGGGTAACTCCGACATCGGTTCCGGATTCAACGATGACCCGTTATGGCTGATCGCAGGTACATCTGCTTATGTTCGTGAAACCGGCGATACCACCATTTTAACCGAGATGGTTCCTTATGATAATGATATGTCCGTAGCTACTCCTTTAATGGGACATTTAAAGAGAAGCTTTGATTACATCGTAAACCACAAGGGTCCTCACAATCTTCCTTTGATCGGCCGTGCCGACTGGAATGACTGTCTGAACCTGAACTGCTTCTCCGAGCATCCGGGTGAATCCTTCCAGACCTTTGGTCCTTCTGAAGGACCTGTTGCAGAGTCTGTATTCATCGCAGGTATGTTCGTTAAGTATGGTGAGGAATATGCACAGCTCTGTGAATTGATGGGCGACCAGAAGGAAGCTGATTATGCAAGAGAAGAAGTTGCCAAGATGTATGACGCTGTTCTTAAGGATGGCTGGGATGGCGACTGGTTCGTTCGTGCATATGATGCTTACGGCCAGAAGATCGGTTCCAAGGAATGCGAAGAAGGTCAGATTTATATTGAATCCAACGGCTTCTGCTCTTTAGCAGGTATCGGTGTGGAGGAAGGTCTTGCCAAGAAGGCGCTTGATTCCGTAAAAGAGAAGCTGGATACCAAATATGGTGTCATGATTCTCCAGCCTGCTTATACCAGATACCACTTAGAGCTTGGCGAAATCTCTTCTTATCCACCCGGATATAAAGAGAATGCCGGTATCTTCTGCCACAATAACCCTTGGGTTTCCATCGCTGAAACCGTAATCGGACGTGGCGACAGAGCGTTTGAAATTTACCAGAAGACCTGTCCTGCTTACTGCGAAGAGTTCAGTGAGATCCACAGAACAGAACCTTATGTATACTCCCAGATGGTTGCCGGCCGTGATGCGAAGTTCCATGGCGAAGCAAAGAACAGCTGGTTAACCGGTACTGCTGCATGGACCTTTGTCAATGTTTCCCAGTACATCTTAGGTGTATATCCTACCCACAACGGATTAAGCATTGATCCTTGTGTACCGAAGGATTTCGGTGACTTTGAATTAACACGTAAATTCCGTGAAGGAACCTACAACATCAAGGTTCAAAACCCTGACAAGGTTGAAAAGGGAATTAAGAGCATCACCGTAGATGGCAAGGCAATCGACGGATGTGTGATCCCTTATGTAAAGGGCAAGGAAACCTACGACGTTGTTGTTACCATGGGTTAATTCTTACTGACAGAATAAACAATTTAGAGAAAATTATGGGGTTATGTAGAAAGGGGTATGTAGAAAGGGACATCCGTTGACCGGATGTCCCTTTTGTTGAGTCAAATATACGCTACTACAGTAAATGCAATATTTCCTCGAAGCATACGCCGTTCTTCGGCTCAATATGCATCTCGGCAGTCTTGATCATGCACTTCTTAATAAAACGGCATGCCTTACGCACGGACTGCTCAAATTCCACGCCGTTCACGGCATCCGCAGTGATAATGGAGGCAAACAGATCTCCTGTTCCACAGCGTTCCTCAAAAACACGGTGTGTCCGGATCATCCGGGGTTCCCTGTCCTTTTCATACATAAAGTTTGCAATAAACTCTCCCTGTGGAATTCCGGTAATCACCACCTTCTGCGGTCCGTAATCTGTCAGTCTCTTCGCCATCCGGAGCAGTTCCTTCCGCGTCCATCCATGATCCCGGTAGGGCACATCCGTCAACCTGCAGCCTTCGGTCAGGTTCGGTGTTACAATATCTGCAAGAGATACCAGCCTACGCATTAACAGGCACATTTCCTCCGTATAGACGCTGCTGATCGAGCCATGATCTCCCATCACAGGATCCACAACCACAATGGTATGCTCCTTACGAAAGGTTTTAATAAAACTCTCCACCATACCGATCTGCTCTGCAGAGCCTAAGAATCCGGACATGATTCCGTCAAAGGACAGCTTCAGCTTCTTCCACATAGCAAGATATTCTGGCAGGCGATTGGTATAATCATCAAAATAATACTCCGGATACCCGGTATGATTAGATAAAATCGACGTGGGAACCGGACAGCATTGTAGCTTCATATGTGAAATCACCGGAAGGGAAACGGTCAGTGCACACCGCCCATATCCGGTCAGATCATTGATGGCTGCGACCTTCTTCTGCCGGCTCATCGGTTCTGCTATCGATTGTGTATTCTCAATGTTCTGTTCCATGATTCTCACTTTCCTCTTACCATTCTCTGCTTTCAGGCTCTGATCTCTTTTTACGGGCACCTGTCATAGACACAGTTCTTCCAATCTGCTGATATCCAGCTTAAACTCTTCGCTTCCATTCCATATTGCCAAAACAGATCACAGATCACTCTTGAATTTATTTCCGTGTGATTAGTGGTTAGTGGTTACTCAAGCTCTGAAGTACAATGAGGGCATCTGGTTGCCTCAATGGCAATCTGTTCCTTACAGTACGGGCATTCCTTCGTAGTCGGTGCCGCAGCTTCTTCTTTCTTCTTACGGGAAACCTTATTGATTGCCTTAATGATCAGGAAGATCACCAGTGCAATCAACAGGAAATTAATGATGGCAGAAATAAAGGAACCATAATTGATCGTTGCTGCATTTTCTCCTTCTCCAAGCGCAATGCAGAGTCCGGAAAAGTCAAATCCGCCGGTTAACAGGGAAAGCAACGGCATCAGCATATCATTTACCAGCGAATTCACAATTGCAGTAAATGCACCACCGATGATGACACCGACGGCCATATCCATCACGTTTCCTCTTGAAATAAATTCCTTAAATTCTTTGATCAGTGCTTTCATTTGTATTCTTCTCCTCCTGACATTTTATATTTAAATATTAAAAAAAGTATAACTATTTCGAATTCTATTTGCAAAAGCACTGCCTTTTTTACGCATTTACAAGCAATTGCAAACTGGGAATGTATTCACATACATTCCCAGTTTAACGAATCTTTCCTGTAATTGCAAGAACCGTCTTGTATTTACAAATCGTATTTCACAAACCGTTTCACGCACCATTATTCAAAACGCTGTTCAAAAAACTTTTCAAAAAACCTTTTCAAAAAATCTTTTCAAAAAAATCTTTTACAAAAAACCATTTACAAAACAATTCAAAAAACAATTCAAAAAAACAATTCTCATAAAGTGCTCCGCACCCGTCCTACACTCTTTCAAATACCGGAATGGCATCAAGCGGAGCCTCGCTCATCACATAAGTACCACCTAAATATTCCTTACCGTCTACCAGATTCTTCCAGGTTCCCTCCGGAAGATAAACCTGTCGCTCCCTGCATCCAAGCTCCAGAACCGGGGCTACCAGATACCTGTCACCGAACATATACTGGTCTTCAATCTCCCAACACATCGGATCAAGCGGGAATTCATAGAATAAAGTACGAAGCAGGGGCGCTCCGGTCTGTGTGGCTTCCTTCATCAGCTTTTCAATATAAGGCTTCATGGAAAGGCGCAGATCCAGCTGCTTTTTCATAATGGTAAAAGCTTCCTCGCCATAGCTCCAAAGCTCATTATCATGTCCGGTGTAAAGGCTTCCTCCACCCCATTCCCTTTCATCCAACGGCTCAATGTCGTGCGGTCCGCGGTCACCATGCATACGTAGGACCGGACTGAACACAGCAAACTCATACCATCGCAATAGCAGCTCACGGAAGGCTTCATCCTGACAATCGTCGGTCATAAAGCCACCGATATCTGTTGTCCACCAGGGAATTCCGGCAAGTCCGGCATTCAGACCTGCATTGATCTGATCCCTTAAGGATTCAAAGGTACTCGGCACATCACCGGACCACAAAAGAACACCATACTTCTGTCCGCCCGCCCAGGTAGAACGGATCAGATGAAGAATCCTGTCCGTCTTTGCTTCCTTTTTCATTCCATCGGTAAATGCTTTGGCAAGAAGCTTTGGATATACATTGGTTACTTCCAGTGCCGTTCCCATGTAATAACGGTAATTGTCATAGTCATATACATTATAATCCGGTTCCGAATTATCCAGCCAGAATAGATCAATTCCGTAATCGTAATAGCTTTCCTTACACTTCTCCCAGATATACTCTGCCGCTTCCGGATTGGTTACATCGATTTCCAGACAGTCCCCCTGGAAATCATAAGTCTGGTTGCCGCCATGCTCCGTCCGGATCAGCAGGCCGCGCTCCTGCATTTCTGCAAAATGAATACTTTTTTTGTCCACGGTCGGCCATACGGAAACAACCACTTTGGTTCCCATTGCATGAAGCTCTTCGCACATTGCCTTGGGATCCGGCCAGTATTTCTTATCAAACTGCCAGTCTCCCTGTCTGGTCCAGTGGAAAAAGTCGATTACAATCACATCAATATGGATGCCAAGCTCTTTGTATTTACGGGCAACACCCAGCACTTCCTCCTGTGTACGGTAACGAAGCTTACACTGCCATAAACCAAGCAGTTCTTCCGGAAACATCGGCGTTCTTCCGGTTACTTCGGTATAATTTTCCATGATCTTCGCCGGATTGTCATCCACGGTAATCCAGTAGTCCATCTGCTTCGTTGCTTTTGCTTCCCATTCCGTGTAATTCTTACCAAACGTAGCCGTTCCTACACCCGGATGATTCCACAGGAAGCCATAACCGAGACTGGATACGGCAAACGGAATACTTACCTGGGAATTGCGCTGTGCCAGCTCCAGTGTACAGCCCTTCAGATCCAGATATTCCTGCTGGTACTGTCCCATTCCATAAATCTTTTCACCGTTGTTGCTTTCAAAACGTACCTTTAAGGTATAGTCTCCACCAATAATTGCCTTGTACTCTCTGCCACGGATCCTTAAGCACCGGCTTTCGGGGCAGGACGGCTGATCGTAGTCTCTGTGATATTCCTTTAAGAATTTCTTACCATCCCGGTAATAGGTCAGGATACCGGATGCATCAATTTTGAGGCTAAGTCTCCCATTCTGAATGGATGCAGTGTTGTCCGCATTGATTTCAATGGAAACTTCTGCGGAAGTATCGGGAACTGCTTCTTCCAGTGCCCAGTCATGCTGTGTAAACTGTGGATACTTTGTCGCACGCACGCGTAACGCATTCTTTCCCCATGGGGTGAGCCTCATGGTTTCATACTGATGCTTGAAGCATAAACTGTTGTTTTCTTTAAAGAATCTCATATCATATCCTCC
>USDI01000111.1 GCA_900553305.1 uncultured Lachnospiraceae bacterium | reverse complement strand
AAAATCCAACGGCTATTCCAAGGCCGTATTCGGAAAAGGAGCCATTCAGGCAGCAAAATTCCTGAAGGGCAAAGGACCGGGACACTATCAGATGAGCCAGGTCATTGATGAGGCGTAATTAGTGATGACGATTCCGACATACAGAGGAACTGCACAATGTGGTAATTCAGGAAGGAGATAGCCGGAGAGTTCCCCATTTTGCAGATGTGAGAGGGAAAGGATAAGGAAAATATGAGCCAGCAGGAGAGCATGGAACTGAAATATCTGAAGAGTCTGGCGCGGCAGTATCCCAATATTGCTGCGGCTTCCACAGAAATTATTAATCTTCAGGCAATTCTTAATCTGCCGAAAGGAACGGAGCATTTTCTGACGGATATTCATGGAGAATATGAGCAGTTCGCCCATGTGTTAAAGAATGGTTCCGGCGCAGTCCGCCGTACCATTGATGAGGTATTCGAGAATGCACTGAGCAATAAGGATAAAAAGTCGCTGGCAACGTTGATTTATTATCCGGTAGAAAAACTGGATATTGTAATCAGCGAAGAGGATAATATTGAGGATTGGTATAAGATTACGCTGCACCGTCTGGTTCAGATTACGAAAAAGGTGGCATCGAAATATACCCGTTCGAAGGTTCGGAAAGCACTTCCGAAGGATTTTGCCTATATTATCGAAGAGCTGATTACCGAGAAAGCAGATATTTCGGACAAAGAAGGATATTACAACGAGATTATCCACACCATTATCCGGATCGGCAGGGCACAGGATTTCATTATTGCTCTGAGTAATCTGATTCAGAGACTGGTCATTGACCATTTACATATTGTCGGTGATATTTTTGACCGTGGACCGGGACCGCATATCATTCTGGATACCTTAATGAATTATCATTCGGTGGATATCCAGTGGGGATACCATGACATTCTGTGGATGGGAGCCGCCTGCGGACAGCTTGCCTGTATTGCGACGGTAATCCGTATTGCAGCCCGTTACGGAAGTCTGGACACGCTGGAGGACGGTTACGGAATTAACCTGATTCCGCTTGCCACTTTTGCACTCGATACCTATTCGAATACCAACTGCGATACCTTTTCCATCAAATACAATACCGATTATAATACCAAGGACTTAAGCCTTGATATGAAGATTCATAAGGCGATTGCCATCATGCAGTTTAAGCTGGAGGGGCAGGTCATTATGAAGCATCCGGAATTCCTGATGGATGACCGGTTGCTGCTTGATAAGATTGACTATGAGAAGAAGACGGTTATGGCATATGGTAAGGAATATTCGATGAACGATACCGATTTCCCGACCATCGATCCGAACAATCCGTATGCACTTACTCCGGATGAGGAGCAGGTAATGGAGCGGATCCGTCAGGCCTTCCTTAAGTGTGAAAAGCTTCAGAAGCATGTACGTTTCCTGTATTCCAACGGCGGTCTTTATAAGGTATACAATTCCAATCTGTTATACCATGGCTGTATGCCGATGGATGCCGAGGGGAATTTCCTAAGCGTGGATGTGGATGGAAAGGATTATCAGGGAAAGCAGTTATATGATATTCTCGATAATTATGCCCGGAAAGGCTACTATGCGAAGAATGATCCGGCAGAGATGCGCAAGGCGCAGGACTATATCTGGTATATCTGGGCAGGACCGAATTCACCTGTTTTCGGTAAAGATAAGATGACGACCTTTGAGCGTTACTTTATCGAGGATAAGGAAACCCATAAGGAGACCAAGAATGCCTATTATTCCCTGCTTGACCGCGAGGATATTTTAAATAAAATTCTGGATGAATTTGAACTGGATACGAAGAAGTCCCATATTGTGAACGGACATGTTCCGGTAGAATTAAAGAAGGGCGAGTCCCCGATCAAATGTGACGGCAAGCTGTTGATTATTGACGGCGGCTTTTCCAAGGCTTATCAGAGCAAGACCGGAATTGCAGGCTATACGCTGGTTGCCAATTCCCATGGTATGCGTCTGGTTGCGCATGAACCGTTTGAATCCATGGAGGCAGCGGTATTGCATGAATCCGACATTTTCTCCGATTCCACGGTCATCGAGGTGGCACCTGTGCGTATCCGGGTATCCGATACCGATATCGGACGCGAATTAAAGGATCAGATCAAGCAGCTCGAGCTTTTATTACAGGCGTACCGGGATGGTATTATTGTAGAAAAATAAGAGAAAAGAAAATAAAGGCAAATAAAAGGGCATCGCCTGTTCGCGATGCCCTTTCCGGTATTATTCTGCTGAAGGATAAGCATGCATTATCTTCCGGCATTACCGGTTGTGTTACCGGCTGCACCTGTTGCAGGACCGTTACCGGTGCCTGTAGCCGTATTGGTGTCGGTTCCGGCGCCATCTCCATCGCCGACAATGTCACCTGTGATGTCAGAAACGCCATCTGTGATATTGTCTACCGCACCACCTACCGCGTCTCCGGCATCGTCGATTACGTCACCTACGGTATTACCAACGTCATCGATGGCATCGCCTACCGCGTTACCGGTGTCGTCCACCAGGTTTCCGGCACCATCCATCAGAGAATTGTCATTGTCAGTGGTGTTGTTTGTGCCTGTGCCTGTTGTGTTATTGGTTGTGTTGTTGTCGGTATCCATTGTGCCATTCTGTTCCTTGTTGCCACCGGTGTTGTTTGTACCGGCTGTGGCACCATTTACGTTACCATTCGCTTTGTTGTTATTTCCACATGCAGTAAGCAGACAAAGCATGGTAAAGGCGAGAGTGAGTACAAGCCATTTTTTTGATGTCTTCATAATGTCCTCCTTATATTTTCAAACTGCGTTCGTACAGTTTACGCAGTTAGTATATCCCGGGATATGAAATCTATGCGGAACAAAGAAAGGATCTTACCATGAAATTCAGACCATGTATTGATATTCATAATGGAAAAGTAAAGCAGATCGTTGGCGGAAGCCTTGTCGATGCCGGCAATCAGGCCACGGAAAATTTTGTGGCGCAGCAGACGGCTGCACATTTTGCCAGATTGTACCAGATTAAAAAACTGGCTGGCGGGCATATTATTTTATTAAATCCTGTTTCTTCTGAATTTTATGAACAGTCAAAGCAGCAGGCCATGGAGGCTCTTAAGGTATATCCCGGAGGGCTCCAGATCGGAGGCGGAATCACTCCGGAAAATGCAGGAGAGTACCTGAAAGCGGGCGCCAGTCATGTTATTGTGACGTCCTATGTATTTAAGGGTGGGAAGCTTCATTATGAGCGGTTGAAGGAGATGGAACAGGCGGTTTCGAAAAAGCATCTGGTTCTGGATCTGAGCTGCCGCAAAAGAGATGGCGGTTATTATATTGTGACCGACCGCTGGCAGAACTATACGGATGTCATGCTGAACGAACAGACCATTGCAGAGCTTTCTTCCCATTGTGATGAATTTCTGGTTCATGCCGTGGACGTGGAGGGAAAGGCGAATGGAATTGAAGAGGAAGTCGCTTTGATGCTTGGAAAATACAGTGACATTCCGGCAACCTATGCCGGTGGGGTACATTCCTATGAGGATCTTGCATTATTAAAGAAGCTTGGCATGGGAAAAGTGGATGTTACGATCGGAAGTGCGCTGGATTTATTTGGTGGAACGATGAGCTTTGAAAAGGTGATTAAGATCTGTGAATAGTTACAGAAAAATATAAAATAAAAGAATATAAAATAGAAAACCTACCGGCGGATTGTTCCGGTAGGTTTTTGGTTTGATAACTTTTCTATTGGTTTTTTTCTATAAAAGTCCCTGAATTAAGATGATCAGAATTAAAATCGGAAGGATGAACTGGAAGTAAGGCTTTAAGAAACGGCCAAGCTTCAGGCCCTTTCCGGTATTGGCTTCCTCCAGATAGTGGTCAAAGCCCCATCCCCATTTCGTTACGCAGAACAGTAAATAAACGAGGGAACCTAAGGGAAGCAGCAGATTGCTAACCAGAAAATCTTCACTGTCCAATACATCACGTCCGCCAATCGGGTGCAGATTACTCCATACGTTGTAACCGAGAACACAGGGCAGACTCGCAATCAGAATGATGATACAGTTGATGAGCGCTGCCTTTTTACGGCTCATGCCGAACATATCCATGCAGAAGGACATGATATTTTCAAATACAGCAATGACCGTGGAAAAGCTTGCAAAGGTCATAAACAGAAAGAAAAGGGTTCCCCAGATTCGGCCACCCTGCATATTGACGAAAACATTGGGAAGGGTAATGAAAATCAACTGGGGACCTGCATTGACCTCGACACCGTAGCTGAAGCAGGCAGGGAAAATAATCAGTCCGGAAGCGATGGCAACAAATGTATCCAGTGCGCAGATCTGGACGCCTTCGCCTGCAAGGGTGTTATCCCTGCTCATGTAGCTTCCGAAGATTTCCATTGCGGCAACACCGAGGCTTAAGGTGAAGAAGGACTGGTTCATGGCAGCTGAAATCACATTGCCGATACCCACATCGCGGACAGTATCAAGATTCGGAACCAGATAGAATTTAATTCCTTCTCCGGCACCGGAAAGAGTGAAGCTGTGCGCGGCAAGTAAAAGGATCAGGAAGAGTAAAGCAATCATCATGATCTTACTGATCTTTTCAAGACCGTTCTGAAGACCACGGCTGCAGATCAGGAAGCCGGCAACGACGGTAACGGTCATCCAGAGTCCCATCTGAACCGGATCGGCAAGCAGATTACCAAACACCGCACCGGTATCCTCAGTGGTCATTCCGGATACAAAGCTTCCGGTTGCAAATTTTACACAATAGGAAACCATCCATCCGGAGACCGTGGTGTAGTACATCATCAGCATGTAGCAGCCGAACATGGCAAACCATCCATGAATGTGCCACTTGCTTCCGGGCTTTTCCAGCGCTTTATATCCGAGAACGGCACTCTTACGGCTGGCACGTCCGACAGCAAGCTCCATCGTAAGAACGGGAAGTCCCATAATTACTAAAAACACCAGATATAAAAGTACGAAAAGACCGCCGCCGTTCTGCCCGGTAACAAAGGGGAAACGCCAGACATTTCCGATTCCGATTGCGCATCCGGCGCTGACCAGCAGGAAACCAAGCCGGGATTTAAAAGATTCTCGTTTCATGAAAATTGTTCTCCTTAAATACTTTAAAGCAATATTTTGCACTAACTGCAAGGC
This sequence comes from uncultured Lachnospiraceae bacterium, assembly GCA_900553305.1. Lineage (GTDB taxonomy): Bacteria > Bacillota > Clostridia > Lachnospirales > Lachnospiraceae > Suilimivivens. The sequence continues at coordinate 2,019 of USDI01000111.1, read as the reverse complement.
AACGAAAAACCCCATCGGTTGGGATGGGGTTTTCTTTAATTCCTTAAAACAATAGCAAATTCTAAATAGTTATATTTAAGAACAGGCACATCGTGTTACTGAATTAAATAAAGCGTTACGATTCCGAAGAATTATAACTTTGTTACGTTTACAGCCTGAGGTCCTTTTTCGCCATTTACTACATCGAATTCTACAGCAGCTCCTTCTTCAAGAGACTTGAAGCCTTCCATGTTTAATCCTGAGTAATGTACGAAAACGTCATTGCCTGACTCATCAGAGATGAATCCGTAACCTTTTTGGTTGTTAAACCACTTAACTGTACCTTTGTTCATTGTAGATACCTCCAAGAAAATTAAAAATATATAGTGCCGTTACAGTAATTTGTAACAAGTTCAGAATAGCACAGGAAACCCTAAATGTAAAGGAATTTCTTTGTATGAAATGGTAATAGTTGTGTGATTTGGAAAATTGTGTTAGAATGTCCCTAATTGACCGGAGGTGTATGAAAATGAAACAATCCAAAGTCGAGGAAACGAAGGTCGAAAAGACTGAAAGCGGGCAGGTGACAGAGAAGACCGAAGAAGGGAAAGAAACTTCCGAAGTAAAAGCTGAAACTGCTGCTGCGGATCAATCAGAACAGAAAGCTGCCGAAGAAACAAAAGAGGCAGAAGAAGTAAAGAAATCAGAAGATGTAAAGCAATCCGAGAATCCGGGCACTAATACAAAAGAGCTGGATAACAAGGAAAACGAAACGGGATCTGAGCCGGAGACTGTGAAGGAAAGAAAAAGACGTAAGAGCAAGTTTTTTCTTCTGTTGGTAACGGAGAAAGAGGACGGAGTCATCCGTCAGCACCATATTGGATCAACAGCAATCGAACTGGCAGGTATTGCGTTGTTTTTAGTGATTGTACTGGTGGTGTGTCGGTTGATTTATGACTCGATCACGCTTCAAAATATGCATCAGGAAATGATCAGCCAGATCAGCCAGATTAATACGCTCACAGATGAGAACGAGTCTCTCACGGTAGAGAATGCAACCCTGAACAGTAAGATCACAGTTTTAAGTGAAACCGTCAGCAAGAAGATGGCAACGGAAGATGCGATTTCACAGGAAGAAAGTGAAAATGCAATGCCGAAGGGCTTCCCGTTAAGCGGAACCGCTACGATGGAGGAAACCATGGATGCGGATGAACATCCCATGTTAGAGTTTACGGCTGCAGATGGAGTTAATATCGTATCAACCGGTACGGGAGTTGTGCTCAGCATTGATGCCGATGAGCAATATGGAAATAAAATTGTGATTGACCATGGAAACGGGTATCAGTCCATTTACCGGAATAATGGAACACCGCTTGTAAAGACCGGCGAGACGCTGGGCAAGGGATATATCCTGTTTACGGTAGGAGAAGATAACACGAAGCTTGGCTATGAAATCACGCAGAATGAAGAATATATTGATCCGATGACGTTAATCGAAATAAATGGGTAAGCCACAGGGCTTACCCATTTATTATAAACATGATAATAATATTCATTAGCTATGATGTATTCTGGAAAATACAAGTTCGTATCCATCGTTCCCGTAGTTTAAGGAACGGTTTACCCGGCTGATCGTAGCTGTGGATGCTCCGGTTTTCTCTGCAATTTCAAGGTAGGTTTTGTGATCCTTCAACATGGATGCTACCTCGTAACGCTGGGAGAGAGAGAGCAGTTCATTAACCGTGCAGAGATCTTCAAAAAAGCTATAGCATTCTTCCTTGTTCTCAAGGGAAAGAATGGCTTCAAATAAATGATCGACTGCTTCCGTCTGTATTTTCTTATTCATAAGACACCTCCATTAAATGAACGTGAACATATTTTACATAGTGATATTCACACAGTAATATTTTAACATACTAAAGTTTTAAAGTCTACTGGAAAATCAAAATATATCATGGTATGGATATCAGGGATAAAACTTATCGAAAAACTATTGAAAACCACCAGACAATCTGATATGATGACTTCATCAAATCAGAT
>USDI01000110.1 GCA_900553305.1 uncultured Lachnospiraceae bacterium | reverse complement strand
CTTCTGCCTGCGGCGGTAAAGCAAACTGCGGACAGTGCAAGGTCAGGCGGCTTAACAATTCCAGGCTGTAAGTAATAAATTCACCGCATTCTTTCAGAGACTTGTTCCGGAAATCCATTTCCCGGATTCCTGCTATTTCAGATTCGTATTCCGGCATAAAGGCATGGCATTTCTTCGCACAAAGATCGAAATTTTTCAGCATCTTTAAGGTGCCGGGAAGCTTGAAAATGTTTTTGTTGAGTCCGATTTTCGAGGTGGGAAGCGTCTGGATGCCGTCATCGTCCATCTGTGGATCGGTGGTGAGTACCAGACCGTTTTCACCGAAGATCTTTGCTTTCTGATGATTGATGGTCAGCATGTAATCATAATCCAGAGGACGATAGGCATAAGGCATTTTCTCCAGCTGGAAAGCCATGTTTTCCTTTTCTTTTCCCTTGATGGTGCTGTCTTTTATGTATTCGGCAACCAGACAGTCTTCTTCGGAATGATCGAGCTTGAGGGTTGTAATGGCACGTGCCTGTAAGATGTATACGGATCCGTTGCTGATTCCCCATTCAATATCCATGGGCTGTCCATAATGGTTTTCTACACGGACAGCCTCAGCACAGAGTGCTGTAATTTCCTGTTGGTTCAGACATCGTTCCTGCTGCATCGTTGTGGAAACGGGGACTTCTTTGGTGTCTGCGTCAGCTTCATCGGCGTAGATGATCTGTGTCTGTTTGGAACCGATCTGGCAGGACCTGAGGTTTCCTTTTTTGTCACATAAATAGCTGTCGGCAGTAACCCGTCCGCTTACGACACTTTCACCGAGTCCATAGCTTGCATTGATCTGCATTTCTTCGGTATCGTGCGTAATTGGATTTACAGTGAAGAGAACACCGGACTTCTCGCTTTCGACCATTTGCTGGATTACAACGGCGAGAGCGACGGAAAGCTGATCGTAGCCCTGATTGCAGCGATAACAGACAGCGCGGTTACCCCAAAGGGATGCATAGCAGCTTTTTACCCTGGCAAGAACCTCATCGATACCGCGGACATTTAAGTAGGTTTCCTGCTGTCCGGCAAAGCTGGCATCCGGCAGGTCTTCTGCGGTTGCGGAAGAACGGACAGCGACACGTGCGTGTTCACCGAGCTGATTATATTTTTCGCTAATAGCCGTTTCCACTTCTTCCGGAAGTGATCCCTGCATGATGAGATTCTGTAATTTTGCAGCGGCTTCTAACAGCTTTGCTTCTTCCGTTCCGGCCGCAGTCAGCTCCCTGCGGAAGATTTCTTCCAGATGATTTTCTTTAAGGAAGGCCCGGTAAGCTTCGGCGGTTACGACGAAACCACCCGGAACCGTGATTCCGGCAGCGGTCATCTCTCCAAGATTCGCACCTTTTCCTCCGGCGGTTAAAACGTCATCCTTTTTAATTTCACTAAAATCGAGGGTCATTTTGATACTCATGTCTGGTTTCCTTTCCTGAATAGTTACCTTCATTTATATATTGTCATAATAGTTCAGCTATGCTATTTGTAAGTTGCAGGATAGCATAAACTGGTTAAAGAGTTATAAACTTTCTTACATTATCTTCAATAAAAGATTTCAATATCCGGTCAAAGTATTCCGGATCGAACTGTACGGAATTGGAAAACAGGACGAAGCTTCCTGCAAATACATTAACCAGTCCCCGTACATCCACATCCTTTACAACACCATGTTCTTTCCAATAGGAAGCGAGCTTTTCAAGAAAATACTGATAAACAACTCCAAAACGATTTTCGGTATCTACATTGGCTCTTGAAAGAATGGCAAAGCTCTGCGAATAAACCGGTTGATGCTGTCCCTTCTGCATGAGATCGATCGAATTGACATAGATGATTTCCGTTAAGAATCCGGCAGGATCTGCCAGGGATTCCGGAAAACGCTGTTCGACAAGATCAAGCTTTTGTTTTGCCCGGAACTGCATCACATCCAAAACCAGTGCGTCCTTGTCTTTCCAGAAATTATAAAAGCTTCCCTGCGCAATGCCGACACGCTTTGTCAATTCCTGAATACTTAAGGATTTTGTTCCTTTGTCATGGAACAGATCAAGGGCCGTTTCCATGATGCGGATTTTGATTTGTTCTTTTTCTTCTTCACTAAATGCTTTTGCCATTGCAGGTATATATCCATTTCTTTGTAATTTTGAATTTATTTTCAGCAACTATATGTTAGCACACACTAACCCAAATAGCAATGAACATTTTATAAAATATTCATTGCTAAAATATAAAGTTATGAAGCATTTGAAAGTAACGTAAATAATAAGTAAATTCATTTTGAGATTATTGATAAGTAAAGATATCTATGTTAAAATATCTTTACTTATTCTTATGAAATGGGAAATTGACAGATTATTCAATATTAAGAAAGGCAAATAACTGTTCAGTATCCTGACAGTTACGAAAGGCGATATATTGTTGAAATTTCTTCCTTCGAATCTCCGTGAAAAATTTAAAGAAACCTTAAAAGCAGTACTTCCGATCATAGCCATTGTGCTTGTGCTATGTTTTACCATTGCGCCAATCTCACCCAGTATTATCTTAATGTTTCTGGTGGGTGGTGTTTTGCTGATTATAGGAATGCTGCTTTTTAACGTTGGTGTGGATATTTCCATGACGCCGATGGGCGAACGTGTCGGTACGACGATGACGAAGTCGAAGAACATCTTCGTGATGATTGCGTTAAGTTTCCTGCTCGGAGTGATGATTACGATTTCCGAGCCGGATCTTCAGGTGCTGGCCGGGCAGGTTCCCTCGATCCCCAATAAGGTGCTGATTCTTACCGTGGCTGTTGGTGTGGGATTCTTCTTAGTGCTTGCGCTGGTGCGTATGTTGTTTGGAATCCAGTTATCCCATATGTTGTTGGTATTCTATGTTGTTGTGTTTATTCTGGCTTATTTTGTTCCGGGAGATTTCCTTGCAGTAGCGTTTGATTCGGGTGGTGTGACGACAGGGCCGATGACTGTACCGTTTATTATGGCACTTGGTGTCGGTATTTCCGCAATTCGAAGCGATAAGCGGGCAGCAGACGACAGCTTTGGTCTGGTTGCCTTATGTTCCATCGGGCCGATTCTTGCGGTTTTAGTGTTAAGCATGATTTATCAGCCGGATGTGAATGCCATGAGTACCGCATCCGAACCGATTCAGATTATGGATGACACCGTGCAGATGTGGCATGCGTTTATGGTGGAATTCCCTGCATACATGAAGGAGATTGCGGTTTCCCTTCTGCCGATCATTATTTTCTTCTTTTTATTCCAGTTGATTTCAAGGGATATCCAGAAGAGACTCTTAGTCAAGATTATTGTAGGTCTGTTGTATACTTATGTTGGACTCGTGCTATTTCTTACCGGTGTAAATGTCGGATTTATGCCGGCAGGTAATTATCTGGGACAGACAATAGCGGGACTGCCGTATTGCTACATATTGATTCCGATTGGTATGCTGATCGGTTATTTCATTGTTAAGGCCGAACCTGCGGTATTCGTTCTCACGAAGCAGGTAGAAGAAATTACATCCGGCGCGATCAGTGCGAAGGCGATGGGAACAAGCTTATCCATCGGTGTGTCCGTATCCATTGGAATGGCAATGCTGCGTGTCCTCACGGGCATTCCGATTATGTGGTTCATCATTCCCGGATACGCGATTGCCCTGCTGCTTACGTTCTTCGTACCGAAGATTTTTACCGCAATCGCTTTTGACTCCGGTGGTGTGGCATCCGGTCCGATGACAGCGACCTTCCTGCTTCCGCTTGCCATGGGGGCATGTGAGGTTACAGGAGGCAATATCATGACCGATGCATTTGGCGTGGTTGCCATGGTAGCGATGACTCCGCTGATTACGATCCAGATTCTTGGTGTGGTGTTCCGCGTGAAGGAAAGTCAGGCACACAAGCGTGTGGCAGTTGGTGCCGATGTGGCGGTTCTGGCAGCCGAGGATATGGATATTATCGAACTGTAAGGATATTTGTGTAGTCAGAATGATTTGATAGAAGCAGATAATATCATACATAGAAATGTATGCGGAAAGGTTAAAATATGAGTGATGTTTATATTATGACGACGATCATTGATCGTAAGAATAGTAAGAAATACCTTGATTTATATAAGAAGGATAAGCTGGAGGTCATGTATATCACTCTGGGAGAGGGAACCGCCAGAGGGGATATTCTGGATTATCTGGGACTGGAAGCTTCGGAGAAGATGGTGATATTCAATTTCGTGCAGCAGCATGACTGGATGCTGACGAAGAAGAACCTGCAGCGGAAGCTTCAGATTGACGCACCCGGAGAGGGAATTGCCTTTCTCGTACCGTTAAGCAGTATCGGAGGAAAAAGGACATTGCAGTTTTTGCTCGACAGACAGGAGTTGCCGGAAAGTGAGGAATCGACATTGAAAGATACAACATATGAATTAATTATTGCAATTGCAGATCAGGGTAATCTTGAGATGGTGATGGATGCAGCCCGCGGTGCCGGTGCCTATGGCGGAACGGTCATTCATGCGAAGGGAACCGGCATGGAATATGCGGAAAAGTATCTGGGCGTGACGATTGCCGCAGAAAAGGCCATGATCTTTATTGTTACCAAAAAGGATCAGAAGAACAACATTATGAAGGCAATCATGGAACAGGCCGGGATGCAGAGCCCTGCAAAGACCATAGTATTCTCACTTCCGGTTACCGATACGGCAGGCTTACGTCTTGTAGATCTTGACGAAAATTAATAAATTCCTTAAACTGCCATGCGGATGATATATAGACTAAGTTATTTAAAATCCTTTCATGGCATAAAGTCTTTTTTCGAGGATATCAAGCGCCTGTTCGTTCTGGTTCTGGCAGAAGCTGACCAATGCGTCCTCATCCGCATTTTTGAGGGCAGAGGTATCGGCGCCTAATTGTACGAAACAAATATAATTATCAATGACTTCAATCCGGGAGGCTTCGACCTTGGCGTGATTTAAGGGCTGCTTTTCATAGGTTTTCAGAAGCTTTTCCCGGTACTGGTCAAGAAGGAGTTCCACGTTCGTAACATCCTCTTCCTTTGCTTCCACAAGGATCATCATATCCGTACCGGCTTCGGTGTGTTCGTACTCGGCAAGAAAGCTGTGGTACATCTCTTCCGAAATTCCGGTTAATTCTTCAAATTCTTCTGCTGTATAAAGTGCATTCGGCCAGTAATTCTCTCCCAGCATTTCCATGACGGATTTCCGAAGCTCGCGCATAACGGGCGATAAAGAGTAGGTACTGTCTACCTTGGAAGTATTTACTGTTTCGAAATCCTCATTTTCATAGCTTTCCGTGGAAGGATACGTGTTATAAACGGAGGAGCAGCCACACAGGCTTCCACAGATGCAGACAAGGATAGAAAATACAAGCATGGTCTTTTTTGTAACTATATTCATAATTAAGCCCCTTTCTGAGATAAAGAATTTATGTATCTTATAATTGGAAGGATCTTTGTGACAGTGGGTATAGGATAAAATAAATTTATGCATACTGGGCACAGGAAGGATTATTTCCAGAAATTAGACAAACTATACAATTGATGCTAAACTACAAGAAGTGCAGATTACTGATTTGATTAAGCGAGGTTGCTTATGCTTTTTAATTCCTATATATTTATATTTTTATTTCTGCCCCTTGCGCTGCTTGGCTGGTATGGGCTGAACCGCTGCAAGGCATATGAAATGGCGAAGTTATTTCTGGCTGTAATGTCGTTATGGTTTTACGGCTATTTTAATCTATATTATCTGTTCGTGATTCTTGGAAGCATTCTGGTGAATTACCTGTTGAGCTTTCTGCTAAAGAAATTCTCATCACCGAAGGTATGCAGGGCCGGACTCTGGGCAGGTGTGCTCTTAAATCTTGGCATTTTGTTTTACTTTAAGTATTACGATTTCTTCTTTGAGAATGTCAATGCGGTTTTTAGGACAAACTTTGCGTTGAAGCATATTCTGCTGCCGCTTGGTATCAGCTTCTTCACGTTTCAGCAGCTTTCCTTTATTATTGACCGGGCGAAGGGCAAGGCAGAGCATTATTCCTTTATTAATTATCTGACCTTCGTTACATTCTTCCCACAGTTGATTGCGGGTCCGATTGTTCTGTATAAAGAAATGATGCCCCAGTTTGAGGATACAAAAAATCTGCGCTTTAACAGCGATCAGTTTGCGAAGGGAATCATTATTTTCACGATCGGATTAGGGAAAAAGGTGCTTCTTGCAGACAACCTTGCGCTTCCGGTGAACTTTGGATTTGAGCAGAATCTGTTTCTGGATACGCCGTCTACGCTGCTTATGATTCTGGCTTACACGTTCCAGATTTATTTTGATTTCAGTGGATACAGCGATATGGCAATCGGTCTTGGCAAGATGTTTAACATTGAGCTTCCCGTAAACTTTAATTCACCGTATAAAGCCTGCTCGGTGAAGGAACTCTGGCAGCGGTGGCATATGACGTTGTCCCGGTTTTTCATCCAGTATGTGTACATTCCACTGGGAGGAAGCCGCAAGGGCAAGGCGCGCACGATCTTCAATACGTTTATGGTCTTTTTCTTAAGTGGGCTCTGGCATGGGGCAAACTGGACCTATATTGCATGGGGATCCATGCAGGGACTTCTGGTAATCTGGGATAATCTGGGAATTGTCGGTGTGAAGGGATCCAATGAAAAAGTGCCTGCAAAGTGGTATATTCCAAGATGGCTGGGCTGGATTTTTACATTTGGCTTCTTTAATCTGTCACTGATTTTCTTCGGAAGCAGCAGTATGACAGCGGCAATTCAGTTATTTAAAAATATTTTTGCTTTTAAGAACACAGGATATCTCTTTAAGCTGGCAGCGAATTTGGATATTCCGGAGTTTTATCTCATAAAGCAGGTGCTTACCCTGAAGTTCCCCGATATGCTGCAATATGCTTATGTGGTACTATTCCTGCTGCTGCTTGTTATCAGTGCCGTTGTGATCAGCCGGAAGAATACGCTCCAAATGGTAGCAGAGGATCCCTTCCGTAAGAAGCTGTGTGCATGGGTGGTATTTATTTTCGTATGGTCTGTGATTTCTTTCTCACAGGTAAGTACATTTATTTACTTCAACTTTTAGCAACAGTTCCGCCGTGCAGAAATCAACATATGAAGTCTGTGGGAGCTTGCTCACAAAAGACTTCATATGCTGATTTCTATAGGGCGGACGCCCGAAAATGAAATAAGTTGTCGGCCAATACAGAAAAAGAGAAATGAA
>USDI01000109.1 GCA_900553305.1 uncultured Lachnospiraceae bacterium | reverse complement strand
ACACATTTTTGTGATCTGGCTGATCCGGGAGCTGAAAGAAAAGAACCTGCAGCTTCAGGCAACGGATATCAGCATTCTGGTATTTGCAGGAACACTGCTTCTTACCCTTGCTCTGGCGGTAGACCGTAAGGAAGCATTGTTCGGGACAGAAGGCTGGAATATGGGTTTTGTGCTTTATGGTGTATTGTGCCTGCTGTATCTGATGATCCGGCTTTTGTGGAAGCCGGACAAATGGATCATTTACCTGACACTGTTGGCTTCCGGTGGAGTTTATCTGCTGGGGATTCTGGACCGGTTTTCCATTTATCTCATCCCGTTGGAAATTCGTAATCCGGTCTTTTTGTCAACCCTTGGCAACATTAACTGGTTTACCGGATATCTTGTGATTTTTACCGCAGTAAGTGCATCACTTTTTCTTTTATCGGAAGAAAAAGGAATGATGGTTTTCAGTGCTGTAATCACGCTGCTCGGGTTTGCGGCAGGATTCAGTCAGGGAAGCAGCAGTGTGTTTCTGTTTTTTGCAGGCTTATTTCTGGCACTTTTCTGGCTTGCGTCTTATGAAAAAAGAAGAGCGTTACGGCTTATGATTTTGTGGGCAATGTGGTGCGGATCAGCACAGCTCATCCGGCTTATGCGGATTCTTGTTCCGGAAGGATACCAGTATGATACAGAGAATCTGTGCGGGTATTTGACAGGAGGAAACCTGGCGGTTTACTTACTCGTAACAGGAGGGCTGTTCCTTGTGGTATTCTGGATTTTACTGAAGTATCAAGAGCAGACCGGCAGGTGGACACGGAGGGTGCTGCTTATTCTTGGTGGACTTCTTGGCACTTTTGTTGCAGCTATGATATTTTACAGTTATTTTTGTGTTTCCAAAGGAATGGAACTGTCGGAGCTTTATGACCGGCTGCCGTGGGGAGATGATACCTGGGGAAATGGGCGTGGAATGACGTACCGGGCAGCCATGATGATTCTTGCGCAGATGACACCTTTGCAGAAGCTTTTTGGTGTCGGGCAGGACTGCTTTTCGGCTTATGCCTATTCCATCCCGCAGGTAGCAGACGAATTGTGGCAGTATTTTGGCAATGAGCGGCTGACCAATGCCCATAGCGAAATCCTGACGATGCTTGTGAATCATGGAATTGTCGGAACTGTCAGTTATCTAAGCATTTTTATCACTTACCTCTATAAAACCGGAAAACAGTCAAAAAATCCGTACAGCATCAGCATTGCAGTTGCGGTAATCTGTTATTTGGTACATAATATGGTTAGTTTTGCGAATGTATTGAATCTCCCATTTCTCATTATCCTATTGGCAATGGGCGTAAAATGGTGTAATATAATGATGCCAAAGAAAAACAAGCGGCAGCGAAGCAGACATTTGTTTTTCTTGCATCATTAGCGAACGAATATCCTGCGAAGCAGGATGAAGAGTGCGGAGCACGGATTCGTGAGCTTAACAGAACAAAAGTAAACGGCTTATAAGGGATGAATAGCCGGACAGAGGAGAATAACATGGCAGAGAAAAAGTTAGTAGAAGCAATTACCTCGATGAATGAGGATTTTGCACAGTGGTACACCGATGTAGTAAAGAAAGCAGAATTAATTGACTATTCCAATGTCAAGGGCTGTATGGTAATCAAACCGGCAGGATATGCGATCTGGGAGAACATTCAGAGACAGCTTGATGACCGTTTTAAGGCAGTTGGAGTAGAGAATGTATATATGCCCATGTTTATCCCCGAAAGCTTACTTGAAAAGGAAAAGGATCATGTAGAAGGATTCGCACCGGAAGTAGCCTGGGTAACATATGGCGGATTAAATCCCCTTCCGGAGAGAATGTGTGTCAGACCTACCTCTGAAACACTGTTCTGCGATTTTTATAAAAATGATATCCAGTCTTATCGTGACCTGCCGAAGGTATATAACCAGTGGTGCAGCGTTGTCCGTTGGGAAAAGGAAACCAGACCTTTCCTGCGTTCCAGAGAGTTCCTGTGGCAGGAAGGACATACCGCACATGCAACGGCAGAAGAGGCACAGGCACGTACCGAGCAGATGCTTAACGTTTATGCAGATTTCTGTGAAGAAGTACTTGCAATCCCTGTAATTAAAGGACGTAAGACCGAGAAGGAGAAGTTTGCAGGAGCAGAAGCAACTTATACCATTGAAGCATTGATGCATGATGGCAAGGCGCTTCAGTCCGGAACCAGCCACAACTTTGGTGACGGCTTTGCAAAAGCATTCGGAATCCAGTTTACAGACAAGGATAACAAATTAAAATATGTTCATCAGACTTCCTGGGGAGTGTCTACCAGAATTATCGGTGCGATCATCATGGTTCACGGTGATGATTCCGGACTGGTACTACCTCCTAAGATTGCACCTACACAGGTTATGATTATCCCGATCCAGCAGAAGAAGGAAGGCGTTCTGGAAAAGGCAAACGAATTAAAGGAAGTATTAAGTAACTTCCGGGTAAAGGTTGATGATTCCGACAAGAGTCCCGGATGGAAATTCTCTGAACAGGAAATGCGTGGAATTCCGCTTCGTGTGGAAATCGGACCGAAGGATATCGAAGCAGGCAAGTGTGTGATCTGCCGCCGTGATACGAGGGAAAAGGTCGAGGTAGCATTTGATCAGCTTGCAGAAACCGTAGATGCACTGTTAAAGCAGATGCAGTCCGATATGTTAGAGAAAGCAAGAAAGCATGTAGAATCCCATACCTATACCGCAACAACCAGAGAAGAATTCGAGGAAATCTTCGCAACGAAGACCGGATTTGTAAAGGCAATGTGGTGTGGTGAGACAAGCTGCGAAGAGGCCATTAAGGAAAATATGGCAGTAACCAGCCGCTGCATGCCGTTCCATCAGGAATGTCTGTCCGATAAGTGTGTATACTGCGGCAAACCTGCAAAGAAAATGGTATATTGGGGAAGAGCTTATTAACTCTTCCCTTCATAATACAGGTAAAAAGAATGAGTCCAATCAGACAAATTGAATTACCCGAAGATGTAAAACAGATCATAAAAACGATTACGGAAGCCGGCTACGAAGCATATGCTGTAGGCGGCTGTATTCGTGATTCGGTTCTTGGAAGAATACCTGAAGATTATGATATTACGACCTCGGCCAAGCCCCTGCAGATCAAGGAGCTGTTTTCCCATACGATCGATACGGGGATCAAGCATGGTACGGTAACGATTATGCTGCATGGCATTGGTTATGAAGTCACGACCTACCGGATTGACGGGGAATATGAGGACTGCCGTCACCCCAGGGAGGTTATTTTCACTTCAAATCTGATTGAAGATCTGAAACGGCGGGATTTCACCATTAACGCCATGGCCTACAACGACGAACAGGGGATGGTGGATCCTTTTGACGGAACGGGGGATCTTCAGAAGCGGGTGATCCGCTGCGTAGGGAATCCGATAGAGCGTTTTACGGAGGATGCACTGCGGATGATGCGTGCGGTGCGGTTTTCTGCACAGCTCGGATATGAGATTGAAGCTGAGACGGCGGATGCTATCAGGGTGCTTGCACCGAATCTGAAGAATATCAGTGCAGAGCGGATCCAGACGGAACTGGTGAAGCTGGTGACCTCTCCCCATCCGGATGATCTGCGGATTGCATATGAAACGGGGATTACGAAGGTCATTCTTCCGGAATTTGACGTCTGCATGACTACGAACCAGAATCATCCCCATCATTGCTATACGGTGGGAGAGCATATTCTGCATTCCATGTGTGAGATCCGTCCGGACAAGGTATTGCGTCTTGCGATGCTGTTCCATGATATAGGAAAGCCCGATGCCATTACAACCGATGAGCACGGAATCAATCATTTCCACGGTCATCCGGAAATTTCGGCAGCTTATGCACAGAAAATCATGCGGCGGCTTAAGTTTGATAATAAATCCATCTATTATGTAACAAATCTGGTAAGATACCATGATGTCCGTATGGAGCTGTCACGGAAAAGCGTGCGCCGGGCGATAAATAAGATTGGTGATGATATTTTCCCGTTATTGTTTGAAGTACGGGAGGCGGATACGCTGGCACAGAGTATGTATAAGCGTAAGGAAAAGGAACAGGATCTGGCAAAATTAAAGGAAATATATGAGGATATCGTTGCCAGCAGGGAGTGCGTTTCCCTGAAGCAGCTTGCGGTAACGGGAAGTGATCTGATCCGGGAGGCCGGTATTCCGGAGGGGCCGCAGGTCGGTGTGAAATTAAAGGAGCTTCTTTCGCTTGTGATTGAAGATCCTTCCAGAAATACAAAAGAATATTTATTGTCTGTGGCAAAACAGTAATACTTTGCCGGAATCGTTCATAGGATAGACCATGACAGTGGTTAGGGGGATTGAATGTGAACGACAGATGCGTTTCGCTGCTTGACAATTATGATGTAGAAGTGCTTCGCACCACGAAGGGGCGAGGCGCTATTCTTTGTGAAACAAATCAGGGAATGCTGATTTTTAAAGAATATATGGAAAGAAGAAACAAAATCTTTTTGCAGAATGAGATTTTAGAGCTTCTTCAAGGACAACAGTTTCCGGCAGAACAGATCCTTAAGAATAAAGAAGGGGAGCTTCTCACCATGGATTTTGACGGAACGGCCTATGTTCTTAAGACTTATTTTGCCGGGAGGGAATGTGATCTGAGGGATTCCGGGAACTGCAATCAGGCGGTTCGCACGCTGGCGCAGCTTCACAGGACATTACTCTGGCAGGAGGAAAGTGCTCCTGTGGAAATACCGGAGAATTCTGCGTTGGAGTTTAACCGTCATACCAGGGAATTGAAGAAAATCCGGCGTTTTCTGAAGACAAGAAGCCAGAAGTCGGATTTTGAAATACTTCTTATGCAGAATTATACTTATTTTTTTGAACAGGCACTTCAGGTTGAAGAGGAAATGCAGAGGTTTGCGGCACAGCCCGTACCTTCGGGGATCTGCCATGGAGATTATCAATATCATAATATTCTGATTGAACAGGAACAGGCTTTTCTGATTAATTTTGAGAAGTGTGCCATTGGAGATATGACCAGGGATCTTGGTTTGTTTCTGCGTAAGATTCTGGAGAAGACTTCCTGGCAGGAAAAGCTTGCATTTCAACTGATTGAGGAATATGAAAAGGTTCGTCCGCTTGCCCATGCAGAGAAGATTCATCTGTATGGAAGACTTGCTTATCCGGAAAAATTCTGGAAAATAGCTAATTTTTACTATAATTCAGGCAAGGCATGGATACCGATGAAGAATATGGAGAAGCTTTACCGGCTTTTGGATCTGGAAGAGGAAAAAAAGACTTTTCTAGAGCATTATCGTGGAGTATACTTATAACTAATCAGATATAAGACATGAGGTACTTTATGAAGAAATTTCGAAAGGAACAAAATAGAATTATCGCGTTATGTATGGTGTTATGCATTGTCGCAACAGGATGCAGCAGTACCGGACTTGCACAGGAATCCACATTTGAGAGTTCTTTTGAGAATACACAGGAAGAACCGGTTGATATCTATGTATCCAGTGCTTCCGGAGTGGTTAAGCGCGTGGATAAAGAGGCGCAGACAATTACGATCTGTGAGTTGAGTCAACGGGAAGAGAAGACACTTTCCTATGATGGGGCAACTGTGCTTACGGATAAATATGGCGGTCCGCTGACTGTGGATCAGCTTATTCCGGGAAGTGTTGTGACGCTTGCTTATAACAGTAATATGGAAAAGATGGGATCTTTGCAGATGAATCCGGATTCATGGAATTATGGAGATATCCAGAAATTCAGTATGAATACCGGAAACCGGACAATTACGATTGGCCAGGAAGAATACCATTTAAGCGACCAGCTCCTTGTTTTTTCCGGCCAGGAGGAGATTCTGCCGGACCAGGTTTTAAGCCAGGATGTGATTTCCATGGAGGGAATCGGCCAGGAGGTTCTGAGCATCCGTGTGGATCGGGGACATGGTTATCTGGAGCTTAAGAATGAAGAGTATTTTGTAGGAGGCTGGATCGAAATCGGACAGACGGTAATTTCACAGGTTTCGCCGGAAATGCTGTTTTCGGTACCGGAGGGCAGTTATCGGGTACGGCTGACAACAGATCTTCTGGATGAAAGCCGTGAGGTGGAGATCCGCCGGGATGAAATCACGACACTGGATCTGGGAGATATCGAGAAGCCGGTTCCGGAAAGCGGACAGGTTACCTTTGACATTACTCCGGAAAGTGCTTCGGTATATATTGATAACAATCTGATTAACCAGTTTTATACATTGAAACTGCCGGTGGGAATGCACCAGCTTACCGTCAGTGCCTCCGGTTATGATACGGTCAGCCAGTATTTCGAGGTTACCGGTGAGGAGCCTTTAAAGCTGCAGATGAATCTCACACAAAGTAAGAGTTCGGTATCCGATAATGATATTTCCTGGACTTCAGATAAGAAGGAAGGTGCAACAATTACCATTCAGACTCCGGACGGAGCAGAGGTATATGAGGACAACCTGTATAAGGGTTATGCGCCGGTTACCTATACGAAGACTGCGGGAACACATGTCCTTACCTTCCGCAAGTCCGGCTATATAACGAAGAGTTATTCGATTGAAGTGGCAGACGATAATGAAAATGTGGTTTATTCCTTCCCGGATCTGGAACAGGAGAACGGCTCAACAGTCAGCGGAAACAGTGTTTCCGAAAACACGGCTAAGACACAGAGTACGGTAAGTGGCAATTCCGTGAGTGGAAACTCCGTCAGCGGAAATTCCGTCAGTGTAAAGTAGGAGATTTGGTGGAAGCGTTTGACAGTAAGGGAAACCTGTGATATAGTACGTCACATAAAACCCCTCGGGGAAGTGGATTTTTCAGGAGAGATCTTTTTTTCGCCACGCAGTGTTATCACTGCGTGGTGCTTTTTTGTGCAGAGCACTTAGTGAAGTCAAGCTGAAAGCGAAGGCTGAACTTAGTGCGAGCCATACCTGTGCACTTAATGAGAGCGAGCGTGAGCGAAGCACAAATTTAGTGCATAGATAGTGTGTGCAAAAGAAAACCAAATAGTAACAAGGAGAACTTAGAAACAATGGATCAGAATTTTATGAAGGAAAAGAAAATACTGCCGCTGGTGATTTCGATGTCGCTTCCGATGGTGATATCGATGGCAGTAAATTCCCTGTACAATATTGTAGACAGTTATTTCGTCGCTAAAATCAGTGAAAATGCGATGACGGCCCTTTCTCTGGTTTACCCGGTCCAGAATCTGATGACAGCGATTGCTGTGGGATTAAAGTGGAGTGATGATGAAAAATC
>USDI01000108.1 GCA_900553305.1 uncultured Lachnospiraceae bacterium | reverse complement strand
CATAATGTGACATCTTCAATTTGAATATTGCCATTGTACATTCTATCCCCTTCATTGTTTCCATCCATAAACAATTTTGTTTTGCCCCGTTTTTTGCATTTTTATATGTCGATTTTGCCCCGTTTTCGCAAATCGGCATTTTCAACGGTAAATAGCAGTAAATAGCAAATTTAACTTCCGTTCTGCAAAAGCAGCCTCTGCTTGAATTATTTTTGCAATATGAACTTCGAAATCAGCACCTTGAAAACAGAAAAAGAACCGTCCTCCACAGTCTCCTGCATCAGACGGTCCTGATTCATTCTTTAACTATTCCGAGCTATTTTTATTCTTTTCTTTTTTTGTAGCTTTTCAGTGCACGAAATTATGCTGTAAAATCCATTTAAAATCACCTTTGCTGACAGGATCTGCATTGATAATTGTACTTACCACTCATTACACCAGCACACTGCTCCAGATCATAATTGCCGGAATAGAGCACAGGGTTGAAAATACCACAAGCTTTGTTGCAAATTCCGGATCACGGTCATACTTGGCAGCGAGCATACTGGTCGTTGCACCGGCAGGCATTGCTGCAAGAAGCACGCTGACTCCACAGACCAGTCTGCTGACAGGAAGAAGCCGACATACCAGGTATACCATGATTGGAATGATGACGAGACGGTGGATCGTATAGCGGATCACGGTTTTGTCGAGGATTGTTTTTACATCAATATCGGCGAGAATCATACCAATCACCATCATCGAAAGTGCCGTGTTGCATCTGCCAAGCGTCTGAACCGGAGTCAGAATCACAGCCGGTAAATTAATCTGTCCAACCATCAGAATAAAACCAATAAAACAGGCCAATACACACGGATGCGTCACTACCTTTTTCAGGGTTGCCCTCTTATCGGATACTCCGGAGAAAATAGCAATTCCTTCGGACCACATCATGATACGCTGCGGAATGAGATACACGCTGGCAAGCATCAGACCGACCGGGCCGAATACTCCCTCCGCAACCGGATTCCCAAGAAATCCGGCATTGGAGCAGATAATAGCATATTTCAGACATTTCAGCCGGTTCTCATTTTCTTTATGGAAAAAAAGATTCCCATAAAACAGTGCTATAAGCTGTATGCCAATAGAAATCACCGCAATCCACGCACAGTCAGAAATGGTGTCCGTGCTGATTTCTGTCATAAAACTGGTAATGATGTTCGCCGGGAGAATCAGGTTAATGACCAGATCGGTAATCTCCTTTTGTCCCCTGGCTGAAATCAGTTTAATTTTCTTTAGCAAAAATCCTATTGCCATCACCGAAAAGATGGTGACCTGGAGCGTAAGCATTTCTCCCACGGCTTTTATCTCCTGTTTCAGAATGATTATTCATTAATACGATCCGGATTGTAAACGATATTTCCCCTGATCTGTCCATATTCATTCTGGGCACCTTGTTTAAAAGCAAGAAAAGCCTTCCTTCCCATAAACTCATAAGGGATATTATCTGTTTTCCCCTCTTTAATTGCTTCGCAGACTGCAATATTATCCTGAATCATATTGGTAGACGGTATGCCGCCTGCTCCATGGGATAAAAGCACATCATCATAGCTCCCTTCCACCTTTTCCAACAAGCTTTTCAGGCTATTCTCATATGAGGAAACCCCAAGACATGTAATATCAAATAAAAATGTAAACGGATTGCAGGAATCTCCCAGCAGAAGCATTCTGTCCTCTTCCATTAAAAATGCCATGGAGCCAGGTGTATGCCCCGGACAGGCATATGCTGTAATATGAAGTCCTCCAAGATCAAAACGCATGCCATCCTGCAGATCCAGAAATGCATCTGCGCTACGCTCCGGAAGCAGATCTTCTCTTTTATATTTTCCGGCAAAGGAAGTGTTTTCTACATAATCGATTCTTTGCTGGATCAGATCATGAGCTGCATAAATCCCACAATCTGCCAAATTCATGTATACCGTGTCAAACTGTGCGGCTCCGGGTGCATGGTCGAGATGTCCGTGTGTAAGCAGAACCGTAATCGGCTTGCCGGTAAGTGTTGCTACATAGGCTTTGAGGTCACCTATACCACAGCCGGTGTCAATAAGAACCGACTTGTCCATTCCCTCCACAAGATATGCCTGAACATCCCCCGGAAGGTAAATCCTTGTAATATGATTCGTTATTTTCTGCGAACTGAAAAAATCCATAATATTCTTGTCTCCTTCTCAAATAGTCCTTCATTGTGACTTTTTCTCATTACATTATAGCAAATACCACACCGGATGAAAATATCCGATGCGGTATACACATTAATCAATCCAGATCACTTCATCCAGTTCCTTCACATCTGCAAAAGGTCCCGGAATCGTAGAAACGCCACGATGATTGCCCAGATAATCACTTTGGAATACAATATCGGATCCATCCCGTTCCTCAAACCGCTGTTCCGGTTCAAATGCCTTGCCCAGGACATCGCTATTGATAATTCCTGTGGTAAATCCGTCCAGATAATCGTACAGATTGGTGGATAGCCTGTACTGTCCATCCTCTTCCACCAGTTCGATCTGAACATCCGCATCATCTTTCACCAGATTATGCTTTTCCTTCTTCCATGCCTTTGCCCCGGCAAGATAAACATTGCCGTCTGCCCAGACCGGAAGATGGCTGAAGTGCGCCGGTTCGAGCTTGCCCATATCCGGCCTTTCTTCTTCCATGTCAAATTTCGCAATCCATTCTTTATAAGTCGGATATTCGTCCCATACATGCGTACCAACCTGCTGATGGAACGGAGATTCCTTCGGCTCCTCATTCGTAATGGGATGTCCCTGTACAAAAATGTTGTTATAAAAACGATTGTCCCCGTGCAGAATCGTCATCATGCCTGCAACCTCTGTCCTGTGGCGGATATGATAAGGCGTATATCTGCGCTGTTCTCTTCCGTCTACCCAGTTATCCACACCAGAACCGACCATGGTGAACGCTCCAAGAATCAGGTTATGTACCATGGCAACACCTTCGGTTGCTATACGAAGTCCATAGCGTGACAGCATAATATTGTTATCGATTAAGGTAGGCCCATGACCGACTTCCACGAAAATGTCCTGACTTTCCATGCCGCCTTCCAGCTTTGTCGAGCCTTCCGGAACATCATTGTCATGGAGCAGATTCTGGGAAACCCGCGCTCCCTGTGCTTCCCAGTCCAGCCAGATTCCCATCGTACTGTGATGAATATGATTTCTGCGAATCACAACATCAATTGCCGCATGCAGCTTAATCGCTGAAATCTCGGCGCCACCAAGCTCCATCATGTTATTGATGTGATGGATATGGTTGTCCTCAATGGTCGAAAAAACACATCCCATTCTTCCCACAATACCGGTCTGCTGACAGTCATGAATGTTACATCTACGAATGATATGGGAACCGATCTTTTCCTTTAACCACCCATGATACTGTCCACGGCATACCGCGTCACGTTCCATCTGGGTCGGGCTTTTTACATGCTTACGGGTAAAGTAATGATCATTTTCTGCATCATAATATTTGCCAAGAGAAATTCCGCAGCATTTGCTGTTGACGATTTCACAGTCCTCAATGATCCATCCATAGGCCCAGTGCGGACCAACCATACCATCCTGATAAGCTGCCGGCGGTGCCCAGGTCGTAGCTGCTTTTTCAATATAAAAGCCGGACAGGGTGATGAAATCCACGTGCTCTTCACTGGGCATAAAGCACTCCCTGCGGACATTGATCTCAACCTTTTCCTCACGTGGATCCTTTCCCTGGAAGTTCGCATAAATAACAGTTTCATCACGCTCGCACTCCGCATACCACTTGTATCTGGTCCACTCGTGCTCCCAGGATGGTTCATAAACCGGAGCATGATCGCACTCTGTCAGAGTCAGCGCCTCATACATCGCTTTGTCATTCAGATAGACGCATCCTGTGTGACGCTCGTCCTTCGCAAAATACCAGTCCCCATAAACCGGCGTATTGTAAGGATTGTAGTCATTGAATACTCCGTTCGGAATGTGCGTAACCCATATATCCTGGCAGAAATGCTTCCAGTTCTTCACTTCTTCCGCACCACTGATAATTGCTCCAAGCGGCTCCACGGACCGATATACGATCCTGTTTTCTGCCGTTCCGCTATGGATGGGATTCACATACTCCCGGTAAACGCCGGGCATAACCAGCACTTCATCCCCCGGCATCGCAATCTTCGCCGCATCGTTGATTCTCTTAAACGGCCGCTCCTTTGATCCATCGCCATCACATCTGGCTTTTGCATTGACATAAATTTGCATTTGGTAACCCTCCTTCTTAATATTACATATAAAATATCTTACCATTACTTTTACAGAAATTGTTGACTATTTTTTTACCTTCAACTTTTATAAATAAATTTATTGTTCTACCACGTCTTCCAGCATCTTCTTCAACGTATCCGCAAACTCTTTGGGATTTTCCTGTGGAACAGTATGTCCCCAGCCTTCGATCAACTGCATTTCCTTCCCTGGTGCTGTAATGGCGTTATAATAATCCTCCGTGTATTTCACCGGCGTAACCCAGTCACATGACCCGGAAATGAAACCAACCGGAACCTGAAATTCTGTTCCGTAAGCATACACATCCTCTTCACTGATATAATCAAAAAGCTGCTTATTCAAGCTGATAAAATCTGAAAGACTTCCCAACTGTTTTCCAAACCACCGCACATCATCCACTCCCAGAAACGGAGAAGTAAGTGCCATCCAGATATAGTTGCTTTCTTTGTCCGGCGTATGGTAAGGTGATACATAACTCCTTAATGCCAACATATTTTCAAGATTCTGCTCTTCCTGATACTTTTCAAACGCCGCTACCATAGCTTCTGTATCATCGCCCCGTTCTGCTGCAAGAGAAAGAGCATCCTCATACGCATAAATATCACTGCCACCGGCACCCATTTGTCCAACGCCAATATAGGCTGCCACTTTATCCGGATAGTTGATTGCATATTTACTTCCCACCATCGTTCCATAAGAATGTCCGACAAGTATCACCTTCTTCTGATGGAATCTCTCGCACACTGCATCGACCAATGCATCAAGATCCGCCTGTGCCTGTGCAAAAGTCGCTGTTTCATTATCAGGATCCGTATCTTTGTTCCGGTAATAGGTGCGGCCACAGCCACGCTGATTCCATGCAACTACTGTATAATCTTCCTTCAGATAATTGGAAAACGCATAGGTTTCCATCGTATCCGGGCTTGCCGGACCGCCATGAATCCAGATGATTATCGGATTACTCCTGTCTTCTCCGCGCATCAGATAGTACTGTTCCTGCCCACACAAATCAAGATATCCCTCTTCCTCGATTCCATCCGCACTATGTACACTGCCCTTAATTGCGTGAACGTTTCTAATTCCAATCACGAGTGTCATTGCGCCAAAGATCGCTCCCAAAGCAACTGCCAGAATAATCTGTAACACCCGAACAGCAATTCCTTTCCGCCTGCCAGTGCCTGTCACTTCCTTTCGATGTTTCAAATGAATTCCAATATGACCGATTCCAAGAATGATTGCTGCAAGAAGTAGAAAAATATTCGCTCCATAGATTCCCAATAAGAAAAAAGCAATCACCGGCAGGCTTGCTCCCGCCACAGGGACTCCTGCAAAGGAAGAATAAAAGTCGGTCATCTTCTGCTCACTATGAAAATATCGGATCCAATACCCTTCATACAAAAGCATTGCCACAACTGCCAGCACGAGCCATATGGTCCATGCATTCGGCTTTCGTAGATTAAAATCCGCAAAAATCAATGCACTGACACAGACCAGCACCTCACCAATCCGTTCCAGCAGACATAAGATTTTATTCTCATTTTTAACATAACTCTCATAATTCTCCGGTTTATGCTTCGTCCAGATTATATTCGGCACAAAAAGCATAAGCAGGAATATAAGTCCCACATAAGAAAATCCGAAATGAATCATAACAGCGCTCCTTTATCTCTATCCTATATCCTTCTTATGATCAACTTTATTATACTCATATTTTTCTGCTTTCACAATCTTTTCCAACCGATAGTGATGTTCCTCATCAAGCTCCTTTTTTCCATTCTTGTAATCATATCCAAACTTTCTGTAAAATTCCGCTGCTGTGATCGACGCAGGTATTTCCACACGGCTTGCCCTCACATAAAATTCATCCTGTTCCAAAGTATTTATAATTTTTGTTCCAATTCCTTTCCCATGAAATTCGGGCATAACAAAAATAGTCAGTAAAATGCTCTCCGTCAGACTTCCCCAGAAGCTTGAAACAGAACCTGTCCCCACAATTTTACCATTCCATTCAAATACATAGGTATGCGCATAACTTGCTAAGTTCAGAATTTTTTCAACATCATAAGTCTCTGCCAGCTTTTCCATTGCTGCAAGACCATAGTCTTTACTATTCACCTCAAGAAAATTTCTAACAACAAGATTTCTGACCTCTTGCGCATCTTCTTTTTTAAACCGCCTCACCTCAATGCAACTCTTCACATAATCAACCAATGTCATATTTTCATTTACAACTGTTTCATCTCCAGTTCGAACAAATCCACATTTTTCATACAGATAACAATTTTTCTCTTCCTGCTTGATCGTATCCAATCTCCATTCGATAATATTGGGATAGATAGTAAATAATTGCTTAATCACATTGCTGGCAATTCCCTTATTTTGAAAGCGTGGAACTATAAAAATAGGAGATATCCAATTTACATTCTCATATACCTTTCCCCCATTATGCCATTTAACTCTTACAGCTCCAGCCTTCTCACCATTAAACAAAATGAAATAGAAATCTGAGTTGTCCTCAACTATCTTCTTCGTTAATGTTTCAAGACTTTCTTTCGCCGGACTTGTAGCATCATCCTGATATTTTTCATATAAGGGCATAAACGCTTCTATCTGCAGCTTATACAAACATTCTGCATCTTCTCTTGTTATCAGTTTAAGTTCAATTAAATCATTCATTTTCTGCACCTCTTTCTTGTAAACATAAAAAATCGCACCAAACATTCAATGTCCAGTGCGATACCTCCAATTTAATAAGATGCAATGTATGTA
The DNA here is from genome assembly GCA_900553305.1 of uncultured Lachnospiraceae bacterium. GTDB lineage: Bacteria > Bacillota > Clostridia > Lachnospirales > Lachnospiraceae > Suilimivivens. Next base: position 283 of record USDI01000108.1, on the reverse strand, counting down.
AACTCTTCTCTTATATTCTGGTTTTATGCACTAGACTAAAAGACCTACAAGCTATAACCTAATGCACTAACCTTGCAAGGTTTATAGCCGTGTACGTCCGTAATACATGTACATATAACATCTTGAATATAAGTTCTGATTCATGTGTATGTTCTCCTATATTTTTTATTAGTCTAATATTAATTCTTTCCTAAGTCAACAATTTTTCCAAAAGATAGTTGACATTCTCCTCAACCGGCGCAGTTCCATCGATGCGGATAACCGGACACGGAACACGCTCCAG
>USDI01000107.1 GCA_900553305.1 uncultured Lachnospiraceae bacterium | reverse complement strand
CATTCTCCATTCCCGGTACATCAAAAGTATCCTCACCTACGATAATACCATCAAGCTCTGCAAGATCCGGCAAGTAAACAACTCCCCTCTCTCCTTCCGCATACAATATCTTATTCCCATATGCACCAAAATTAGCAAAGCAAAATGCAGTATACCCCATTTTATTTGCTTCATCAAAAATTGCCTTGATTACTACCGACTGATAGTCCTGAGTAATATCGCCCATGAAAATACCTATTTTTTTCATAGCTATGTCTCCTTAATACTATATTCGAAATACATACCTGCATTTTACATTATAGCATCTAATTTCAGAAATTTCTTCTATTAAGTGATAAATTTTGGCAATAAATTTTTGTCAAAAAACACGCTTAGATCTTGTAAATATGCCTCATTTATATTACAATATAGACGATTGATAAAGAATTATCAATCATAGGTTTATGTATTTTATGAAGGAGGTTTTTACCATGGCATATGTAATTGGTGATTCTTGCATCCAGTGCGGATCTTGTGCAGGTCAGTGTCCTGTAGGTGCTATTTCTGAAGGAGATGGCAAGTTCGAAATCAATGCAGATACATGTATCAGCTGTGGTTCCTGCGCAGGCGGATGCCCCGTAGGTGCTATTTCTGAGGAATAAGATTTCTTACGAATGAAAGAGGAGGCGAATCCACTTCGGATCTGCCTCCTGTTTTATTTTGAATTTCATATCCAGTCCTATTACTTTTCAACTTTCTGTTTGTTCATATTTTTAATTTTAGTAAAAATAGAGGATTTTTGCTTGATACTGTAGTTTCTCAACATATTATCCAGCTTCTTGTAATGCTCCTCATTCCGGGCATCACGGTCTGCCTCGCGTTCGTCATCCTTTTCTTCCTGCATCCGGAACTGATAGTCCAGCTCCTTTAAGATACTGCTTTTTACTTCCTGTATAATCTCCTGGCAGATATCCTGATTATTGCTCTGTACTGCATCGGCAATCATACTGTGCAATAACTGCTGCAGGCGCATACTTTTCTCTGCCTTTGTCTCCTCAACAGGCATTACCTCCCCGTTATGTACCATCAGCACATGACGTTTCCCCATATCCTCTGCCTCCTTCCGGTTCATTTTTTCCTGTGAAGAATCACACAGCGGCTCCTGTCCTTCCTTCTGGCCTTCCTGCTCCCTTTCCCTTGCCAGCAGATTCCGGATTGCTTTAAGCTGCAGGCCCTGATCCTTCAGGTCCTTGATCCTTTGGAAGAGCTTAATGTCCTCCTCCGTATAAAACCGGTGTCCCATTTCATTACGCCTGACCGGAAGCTTTAACTCTTCCTCCCAATAACGGAGTACATGCGCCTCCACTTTAACATTTTTTGCCGCATCGGAAATCATATAGATTTTTTCTGTCTGCATTCTTTTTTCCTCCTTTTATATAAAGAGAGGACAGGCTGATTCCAGCTTGTCCTCTTTCGTAATCGTTTTGTTACTGTTCACTCGTACCTCGTTCCAGTAACCTATTAACTTCTCTCCAGATTAGCAAATTTGGTGTAATCCGGTAACCATACCAGCTCCACGGTTCCGATCGGACCGTTTCTCTGCTTGGCTATGATGATTTCTGCAATTCCCTTCTTCTCCGTATCATGATTATAATAATCATCTCGGTAAATGAACATGACAACATCCGCATCCTGCTCGATCGCTCCGGATTCACGAAGGTCTGAAAGCATCGGCCGGTGATCCGGTCTTTGTTCCACAGCCCGGCTCAACTGAGACAGTGCAATAACCGGCACGTGCAGCTCTCTTGCAAGCGCCTTTAACGAACGGGAAATATCGGAGATTTCCTGCTGTCTGGATTCCGATCCACGTCCGGAACCTGACATCAACTGCAGGTAGTCGATGATAATAATCTTTAAATCATGCTCTAACTTATATTTACGGCATTTGGAACGAAGCTCCGAAATGCTGATACCCGGCGTGTCATCAATAATCAGATTGGATTTTCCGATCACACCGGCGCTTTCAATCAGCTTCTCCCACTCTGCATCGGACAGATTACCGGTACGCAAATGCTGGGAATCCACTCTGGACTCTAAGGAAAACAGACGATTTACAAGCTGTTCCTTACTCATTTCCAGACTGAATATGGCAACGGTATAATTCTCTTTAAACGCCATATGCTCTGCAATATTCAGAACGAACGCCGTTTTACCCATGGAAGGTCTGGCCGCAACCAAAATAAGGTCTGACGGCTGCATTCCTGCCGTACGAAAATCCAGATCCAGAAAACCGGTTGCAAGACCGGTGACATTTCCGCTATTTTTGGAAGCCTGCTCGATCTTGTCCAACGCATTCATAACAACCTGCCGGATCGGCACGAATTCTCCGGTGTTCCGCTTCTGTACCAGTTCAAACACCCGCTTCTCCGTATCTTCCAGAATCGTTTCAAGATTCTCTTTTCCGGTATAACAGGCGTTTGCAATTTCCTCATTTAAACGGATCAGTTTCCGCAGGGTTGCCTTCTCTGCTACGATATTGGCATAGTATCTGACATTCGCCGATGTAAAATTGGCATTCAGCAGATCCTTTAAGAATTCCAGACTGCTGACCTCCGGCGGTACATCCTTTTCCTTCAGCTTATCCGACAGTGTAACGACATCTACCGGCTTTCCTTCATCATTCAGTTCTACCATGGCATCGAATACGACGCCGTATTGTCTGCTGTAAAAGTCATCCCCACTGATGATTTCCGAAGTGACGGTAATTGCTTCCCGATCCATGATCATCGCACCGATTACGGACTGCTCCGCTTCGATACTGTGTGGAAGAACACGTTTTAACAGCGCTTCTTCTGCTGCTGGCATGTTAATTCTCCTGGTAACTGTTTCAAATCTTTAACGGCCTTATGCTTCCTGTACCTTGACTTTCAGGATACCGGTTACCTTCGGATGAAGCTTTACCGATACTTCATAAACTCCAAAACTCTTAATGGGGTCCGGAAGAATGATTTTCTTCTTATCTATTTCCTTGCCACACTGCTCCTTGTATGCTGTTGCAATTTCTTTCGAAGAAACGGAGCCAAAAGTTCTGCCGCCTTCTCCTGCCTTAATGGAAACTACAATCTTATCATTCTCCATCTCTTTTGCAAAAGCCTGTGCAGCTTCCAGATGCTCCTTAGCAACCTTTTCTTCATTGGCCTTCTGAAGCTTCAGATCATTCATATTTTTACCGGTTGCTTCTACTCCAAGCTTCTTCGGAAGCACGAAGTTTCTTGCATAACCATCATTTACATTAACAACCTCTCCCTTTTTACCCAGGCTCTTTACATCTTCCAATAAAATAACTTTCATTCCTGTCTGCTCCCTTTCTTTAGTCTACCACCAGATCTCCGTTATCAATCATCTTATCCAGCGTGCCTTTCAGAATACCGATAGCCTCCGGAATCGATACACCCTCCAGCTGACATCCTGCGGTATTCAGATGACCTCCGCCGCCCATCTTTTCCATGATAATCTGAACGTTGACTTCATCAATGGAACGGGCACTGATAAAGATCTGATTCTGGTATTCGGTCATAATAAAGCTGGCCTTCACACCCTTGATATTAAGCAGCTCATTCGCTGCCTGTGCTCCGACAACCGTCGGGCTTTCCAGATGCTCACTGCTGCAGGTAGAAATTGCAAATGCATTCCTGTAAATCTCTGCCTGACTGACAGCATCTGCCTTCGCCTTATACTGAAGGGCATCCTCCCGGAACAGCTTGCGCACACGCGTCACATCTGCGCCGTTACGCCGAAGAAACGCAGCAGCCTCGAAAGTACGGACACCGGTCTTCGCCATAAAATTCTGTGTGTCAATCATAATACCGGAATACATACAATCTGCTTCCTCCGGTGTAATGCGGATCGTCTCTCCAATATACTGCAGAATCTCTGAAACCATTTCGCAGGTAGAAGAGGCATATGCTTCCACATAGGATAATGTTGCATTCTCAATACTCTCAGTTCCCTGACGATGATGATCCAGCACCACGATGGACTTACACATCCGGAGCAGCTCCGGGCACTCGGTAATACTTGGCTTATTCACATCTACAACGACAAGCACCGTATTACTGCCGGCAAGCTCCATTGCCTGCTGGTTGCTGACAATCTGCCCCTCCGCATAATCCTGATGATGTCTGAAGTGATCCACCATCGGCTTCATGGAGGTACTGACTTCATTAAGAACAATGTGTGCCTGACGCCCCAGCGTACTTGCCACCCGGTAAATCCCAACAGCTGCGCCAAAGCTGTCCACATCCGGGATACGGTGCCCCATAATGAGTACATTTTCCTTGCCGGAAATAATTTCACGGAGAGCCTGCGCCTTCACACGAGCCTTGACACGGGTATTCTTCTCTACCTGCTGGCTCTTGCCTCCATAGTAAACGATATTCTTCGGTGTCTTTACAACCGCCTGATCTCCGCCGCGTCCAAGTGCGAGGTCAATCGCATTGCGTGCAAACTCATAATTCTGCGCATAGGTCAGACCATCCAGACCGATACCGATGCTGACGGTAACCGCCATTTCATTTCCGATATTAACGGTCTTCACATCCTCTAACAGATCAAACTTGTCCTGCTCAATCATCTCCATGGATTTCTTTCGGAGAACCACCATATATTTATCCTTCTCCAGTCTCTTACAGATTCCGTCGAAGGAAGAAATGTACTTGTTAATTTTACGCTCAATCAATGCCGTAAGCAGTGATCTTCGTACCTCTTCTACCGAAGCAAGCGCTTCCTCATAATTATCAAGGTAGATCATGCCGACTGCAAGGCTCTGATCATCCACTTCCTGTAACGCCAGACGAAGTGCCGTTTCATCAAAAAGATAAAAGGCAATCAGATAGCCATGGTAATCTTCACTTGCAAAAACATCGCTGTTCCGCACCATTTCATCGGTCAGGATCTTACGCATCTTCGCAAGATAATTACTCTGCTCATAGATTAAGCTTATCTCTGCACGTTCTTCCTCATCCGGAAACTTCTCTTTTGTGATCGTTGGGAAAATAGTGGTAATGGACTTATGATAACCTCGGTCCTTATGTACCACATTTTCAAACGCCACATTCATCCAGATCACATGTCCCTCATCATCCAGAATGGCATAGGGAATTTCCAGCTCCTGCAGCAGTACCTTCTGAATCTGTCCGTATTGCGTGGCGAAGCTGACCATCTCATTCAGGATCACCGGCTTATTATAAAACTGCATGGACAGTACAAGTGCAAAGTATATCAAAATAAAGCAGGTAAGAAGCAGCCCTGCCGGTATACTCAGCAAATAAATCACCAGATTAATTAAAATAAGCAGTATGCCCAGATACACGGACGTCTGTGTATACCTCTTTAACCGGCCTTTCAATTTGATTCTATGTTTATTAGGCGCCATGTTTCATCCCTCTGTTGTACAATTGTTGCATTCTAAAATGTACAGTGTAACTATTCAGCCCCATTCGTAAAACCGCTGCTAACGTAGCATAGTTTACTCATGTGGTTACTTCGCCATATAAATCATGTCATAGGTTCTTACGAATGCAGGCATTCGACGTACCTGTTTCCATGATTTGCATGGCTCTGAATAGTTACAGTATATCATCATTTTTCTAAAAACACTATACTAAGATTTATTCAGTTACCGACGGTATTCGACGGGATGCTGCTGTTCACATAAACCTTTACCGATTAATATAATTCAGCACAAGTGCAAGAATCAGCATGTGAACTGGATAAAAAGCATAACAAAAGTATTGGAATTTTTTACTGTGATACCCCTGACTTCCGCGATACAGCCAGACAAGCGGCAGGGAAAGGAGAGCAAGTCCCTGCTGGCATAGTTCAAGCTCTGCTCCAAACAGGGAAACCGGATACATCAGACCTCCAAGCATTTCCACGTTAATCCAGTACAACGCAGCAACCTGTCCCAGCAGACACCACCAGCTCCGTCCCCGGAACAGATAAAAAACAAATACGGTCAGGACACCTGCACCATAGTAATCTACCATGCATACGGTTCCAAGCACTGCTCCTGCTATAAGGACAACTGCCACCACAATCACATATACCCATTTTTTTTGCGTTTTCCTCACAGCTTCCATGATACGGACACCCAAAAGTCCCATTAAAAGTGTCCATATCACATTTTGATGAAATGGATAAAACCATGTTCCACCATACATCAGATCAAAGGGGACCTCGGAAATCACAGCCAGTACCAGCAGCCGGAGTGCATACCTTTTAAAGCTGTGCGTGTGAAAATAACCTTCTACCGCCATAAAGGCAAAAACAGGAAAGGCCAGCCGCCCGACACAGGTCATCCAGTCCTGTGCCGGCAGCAGTGTCGCCCAAAGATGATCCATCAGCATGAACAACATGGCTGCAAGATGCAATGTGGCCGCACTGATCACATCGTGTTCTGAGCTCAGTACCTTTATTTTATCATTTAACATTCTTATACTCCTTTTTCCCCAATGTATTTATTTTATATTCTTTTACCAGAAATCCTCCAACTATAAATATCAGAGCAGATACTACAGCCAAAACCGCTGTTTTTGTGTGAATTATTTAACATTCAAATATGATTTACTGTCATTTTCATGCCGGTATGATCGCGCAGACAAGATCATATAATGCCCGCATAAGCTTTTCACCCTGACGGCATTCTGCGACAAGAGATACAACCGCATTCTTATCCGGAAGAATCATGGTAATCTGGGAATATTTTCCGTCAGCCCTGAAAGAATTATATTCTCCTCTCCAGAAAAGATAGCCATAATAATCGGTATCCGATGCCTTTGTACTTTCTTCTATCCATTTTTCAGACAAAAGCTGCCTGCCCTCCCATTTGCCCTTGTTAAGATAAAACAGTCCGAATTTATGAAGTTCAGAAAGTGTAAGAAACAATCCACCGGCACCAAAATTATTTCCAAGAGGATCAACCTCCCAGGTCGGACGTTTTATGAAAAGAGGTGTAAAAAGTCTGGGCATAAGATAGGAAACCAGATCACAACCTGAACGTCTTTGTACAAGAATTCCTGCAAGATATGGGCCAACATTGTTATATACAAAATGTGTCCCCGGCTTGTATTTAAAGGGAATAGCTAAAGCCATTTTCACCCAGTCATCCTCCTGGTATAGCGGACGTTGCGCTCCCATAAGACTCCCCTGCTCCTGTCCAAGACACATAGTGAGCAGATCTCGAACAGTTGCCATTTGCAGATTCTCATCAATTACCTCAGGTAAATCTTCTGAAAAAGCGTCTGTCAGTTTTTCATCTAACGATATTAATCCTTCCTGAACTGCAAAACCGACTGCACAGGATGTAAAGCTTTTCGTCGCCGAATAAATATTTCTACGGCATTCCTCTTCACTATAC
>USDI01000106.1 GCA_900553305.1 uncultured Lachnospiraceae bacterium | reverse complement strand
AAGGAACTCCTATCGTCTCACTCCGCTGGTCGTTCGCAAGATCAACATGAGGGCCGTCCACATCACGGGAAAGATGCTGATAGCGGTCATAGAGTCCGGTCTTTTCATTGTAAATGAAATAGCAGTTGGTAACCGGATAAGCAAGTGACATATCTACTTTCGCGGCAGTAAGTGCATCTGCGTATTGATCCAGTGTATTCGGTGTCTCATCATCTGCAAAGAGAAAATGTTGTTCGTCTGCATAGCCATCGCGGTACTTATCCGAGTAGCCATAATAGTCCATGGCTTTTTCCAGAAGCTTCGTGCTGGTAAAGGCATTGTCGTAATCGTTCTTTGCCACATCCCGGTAATAAGCGCTGCCATAATCAATACAGTCAATGTGCTGGGTGTCGTTGCGTCCCATTACATCATCCATATAAAACGGACCACCGTAATGAACAATCACAGCGTCCCATTCAAATGCCCAATAAGCAAAATAGTCACGACAGCTCCGGATATTTCCAAGCTTTTCAAAACTGCTCCAGTCATCAAAAACCGCCATCAGACGTGTCATGCTGGCTTCCACATTACACTCATAAAGAATATCTGCCTGTGAAATGCCATACTGGCTTGCTGTTTTCGAGTTTGGAATCATTACTGCAATGGGGCGTGTGGAAGCAATCGAAGGATCTACCCATTCGTTTGTCAGCCGGCTCCGGACCATTCCCTCATGGGAGGGAGTTGTGGTGGCGGTGGTTTCTGCATTATCAGCTGTGGAACTGCCGCCGGAAGAATCCCCGGAAGTATCCTGAGCATCTTCTGGTATGGAGGTAATCACATCCACAGAAGGCATGGTTTCTTTATTTGCCTTGCCACACGTTGTACAACCGGAAACAATCAATAGTGCGGATAACGTAAGTAAGGATAATTGCTTGAATTTATTCACGTAAAACCCTCCCCTAATATTTCAATAGATACAGTTTAGCACAATTTGTCCAAAATAAAAAGACAGGAAAGCAGTACATTCCTGTCTTTTGTATTTTATAGAATATTAGTGATAAAACATAATGTTTAGTTGATGGAAACACCGTCAGCTAAGAAGCTGTCTCCGTCCTTGATAATACATACCATGGTCTTTCCGGTGTTGAATTCTACTTCATTACCGTTGTCATCATAGTATTTGGTTGGTTCATAATCGGCGGTCTTCTTCCAGTTTACGTGAATTGCTTTACCGTTGGTGATGTAGTAACCATCCCTGGTGGTGTCATGTACCTGGAATGCCAGATAACCCTTTGCGTCACGCACTTCATAATAGGTGCTCTGAATGATAAGGTTCTTAAAGGAAAGCTGTTCGTTGGTAGCACCGTCTACATCAGCCTTACCGTAGATACTACGGTAATATAAACCATCATCCGCATTGTAGCTGAAAGAGGTCTTCGTGATCGGATAAGCAGGAGCTAAATCAATTTCCTTTGCATCAATGGCATCGCTGTAGGATTCCAGAGTATTCGGCGTACTGGAGGGAGCAAATTTATAATGGGCACCCTGATAGTAATCATCGCGATAGGTTTTGGAGTAACCTAACTTGCTGATCGCTTCATTGATACCGTCTGAACTTGCATAGGCATTCTGGGGTGCTTTACGGTCTGTGGAACGATAAAATGCATTGGCATATAATCCATCATGATGGGTTTCACCATAATTACATCCTGTAATATTGTCTGTTCCTTCACGCTCGATAATATCATTAATATAGAAAGGCCCGCCAAAATGAATATAAATAGAATCTGCCTCTAATGCCCAGTATACAAAATAGTCACGGCAGCTGCGGACATTACCGATCCGGTCTAAGCCTTCCCAGTCCTTAATAACAGCCATGCTTCTGGTAATTCCACCCTCTACCGGACATTCATAAAGGATATCGGCTTTGGAAAGATTATAATGCGGCAATGCACCGGAATCATTCGGGGACATGATTGCAATAGGTCTTGCATTCTCAAGATCACCACTGATCCATTCGTTGGTAAGAGGGCTGCGGACCATTCCTTCTTCCGGGGGAACGTCCTCATCTGCAGTTTCTTCTTCTACAGATTCTTCCTGCGTGGTTTCCTCCTTAGCCGGCTGAGACTGGATGATGGGCTCGACAACAGGCTGAACTTCTTCTGTATCTTTTCCACAGCCGGTTAATATAAAAGCTGCTGATAAGGCAACTATGGATAACGCCTTTAAGTACTTCATGATAATTTCCTCACTTTCTGTAATTCTGTGGGTTAAAAACTCACATTGCCTATTATAGCATAGGAAGAATAAGCAGTCACTAACAAAATTATTAAGCTTTGATAAATTTTAAGGACATATAATAGTGATTTTGCAGACGAAATGCTATTAAATTGGAATTACACTTGTGAAAATGGTAAGAAAAGGGTAAAATAGTAAAAGAGTTTATCATGGAGGCTTATGATGAAAAAAATAATTGTAACAGGATGCAATGGTCAGTTAGGACGGGCCATTAATTTGGAGCTTGCGGGAAATCCGGAGCTTGAGTTTGTAAATACAGATGTAAATGAGCTGGATATTACGAATATTGACGAGGTATTAAAGCTGGCACGCGAGGTAAAGCCCTATGCTATTATCAACTGTGCCGCACATACCGCAGTCGATGCCTGTGAAACCGATGTGGACAATGCTTACCGCATTAATGCCATCGGTCCGCGTAACTTAAGTATTGCAGCAACGCAGACGGGCGCTAAGATGGTTCATATCTCCACGGACTATGTATTTAACGGAAAGTCAGACCGCCCGTATATTGAGTTTGATACCCCGGATCCGCAGGGCATATATGGGAAAACGAAGCTGCAGGGTGAGAACATGGTAAAGCAGTTTGCAGACCGTTTCTTTATCTTCCGTACCGCATGGCTTTATGGCGATGGCAAGAACTTCGTGAAGACGATGCTGCGGCTTGCAGAGACCAACGATCAGGTCAGTGTTGTAAAGGATCAGGTAGGAAGTCCCACCAGTACGAAGGAGCTTGCGGGAGCGATTGCACATCTGCTCTTTACCGAGAATTACGGACTGTTCCATGCAACCTGTGAAGGAAGCTGCTCCTGGGCAGACTTTGCGGAAGAAATCTTCCGTCTTGCAGGAAAAAATACGAGGGTAAATCACATTACCAGTGAAGAATTTGCAGCGAAGGCACCGCGCCCTTCCTATTCCATTCTGGAAAACTATATGTTAAAGCTTACCTCCGATTACCGGTTTGCAGACTGGCACGATGCAATTGAAAGTTACATTAAAGGAATGAAATAGGATGACATTTTTAACAGACTTAACACATAACATTATTTTCATGTCAGCAATCACCGGCTGGTTTGTTGCACAGGTTTTGAAAACGATTATTCATATTATTGTGAACAAACAGTTTGTTGCAGAGCGGCTGGTAGGGGGCGGTGGAATGCCGAGCTCCCATTCCGCAACAGTATGTGCGCTTGCAACGGCGACCGGGATCCGGTATGGTGGCGGAAGCTTTGAATTTGCACTGGCGGCGGTCTTTGCAATTGTGGTGATGTATGATGCGATGGGTGTACGTCAGGAAACCGGTAAGCAGGGTAAGGTACTGAATGAAATGATGGAGATTTTTACCCAGATGGGTAAGAACATCGATGCCGAGAAAGCACTTAAGGAATTTGTGGGACACACGCCGCTGCAGGTACTGATGGGAGCTATTCTGGGTATCATTATTGCAATTGGAATGTGTAATATGCAATTTTTCGCTTAAGAGAGATTGTTATAAATATAGCGCTGAATCAAGCAGAATATGAAATAAGGAAAAAGGAGAATTCTATGCAGAAGATAGCATTAATTACAGGTATTACAGGACAGGACGGCTCTTATCTGGCAGAGTTCCTGTTGGAAAAGGGATATGAGGTTCATGGTCTGGTGCGCAGACACAGTATTTCCAATACGGCACGTATCGACCACATTCTCAATTCCGAGTATAATAAAGTGAAGTTTTTCTTACACTATGCAGATACCACCGACTCCAGCAATCTGATGAGACTGATTGCTGAAATCCGCCCGGATGAGGTTTATAATCTGGCTGCACAGTCCCATGTCGGCGTATCCTTTGAGGTTCCCGAATATACCGCAGAAGCAACGGGCGTAAGCACCTTAAAGCTTCTCGAAGCCATTCGTGTCAATGGTGGTAACTGCAGATATTACCAGGCTTCCACCTCTGAGCTGTTTGGAGGAATCCCGGAAACAGCACCGCAGAGTGAGAAGACTCCGTTTTATCCGAAGAGCCCGTACGGAGCAGCCAAGCTTTACTCTTATTGGATCACCGTAAATTACAGAGAATCCTATAACATGTTTGCGTGCAACGGTATTCTCTTTAACCATGAATCTCCGAGACGTGGAGAGAATTTCGTAACACGTAAGATCACACTTGCCATTGCAAACATTATGGCCGGCAGGCAGGAAAAGTTAAGTCTTGGAAACATGAATGCCAAGCGTGACTGGGGATTTGCGGGCGACTATGTAAAGGGTATGTGGATGATGCTTCAGCAGGACAAGCCGGATGATTTCGTGCTTGCAACCAATGAAACCCATACGGTCCGTGAGTTCGTAGAAGAATCCTTCAGGCAGCTTGGAATCACGATCCGCTGGGAAGGAACCGGAGTAGACGAGAAGGGATACGATGCCGCAACAGGCAGACTTCTTGTAGACGTGAATCCGGAATTCTATCGTCCCGCAGAAGTGGAATTCCTCTGGGGTGACTGTACGAAGGCCGAGAAGACACTTGGCTGGAAGAGAGATGTAGATTTCAAGGGTCTGGTTGCCATGATGATGGATGCAGATATGAAAGAGATCGCAGGAATGAGCTGCGAGGAATATAAGAATCGCTAATGATTTCCGTAACTGGTATTTTTCTTTATATGTTGATTACCTGCTATCTGCTGGGATTCAGTTGTTACGAGCTACTGACCGGATTCCGGAGAAAGCAGGAGAAAGAGTTTCGCAAGGAACCGCATCGGACATGGACCGGCTGTGTGTATGCCGGAGTGGCATTCACGGTGTTCTATGCCCAGATGTTCAGTGTTTTCTGCAAAGTAGGACTTCTTGCGAATGTGCTGCTGCTCATCCTTGCAGCCGCCGGTGTGATTCTTTACCGGGACAGATTGGCAGAAGAACTGAAGCGTTTATGGAATCAGAAGAATATCGGAAGAGCAATGGTTTATGCGTTGCTCTTTCTGTTGTATGCCTACGGAACATCCCGTGGGGTTGAGCATTATGATACCGGGCTGTATCATGCGCAGAGCATCCGGTGGATTGAAGAATACGGAGTAATCCGGGGACTTGGAAACTTACATAGCCGTCTGGCTTACAACAGCGCGGCATTTCCCTGGACCGCATTGTACAGTTTCCGCTTTCTGGGAGGCCAGTCTTTTCACTGTGGAGCGGGATTTCTGGCGTGGCTTCTTTCCGTGGTATGTGTGAGCAGATTCTGGGAGAAGGGAAGCAGGAGCTTCCGGTTGTCAGACTTTGCCCGTGTGATGGCGGCGTACTACCTGTTTAATATTTTTGATGAAATGATTTCACCGGCATCCGATTATTTTATGGTATTGCTGGTATTTTATGTAGTGATCCGGTGGCTGACACTGGTGGAGGATAGGGTTACGGATTACTTTCCCTACGCCATGCTTTGTGTACTGGGAGTAACCATTCTGACGATGAAGCTTTCGGGAGCTGTGATTCTGTTGCTGGTATGGTATCCGGCGATACAGATGCTCCGGCAGAAAAGGTGGAAGGAGACGGGCTGCTTTCTGTTGACCGGATTCTTTACGGCGCTTCCGTATTTTATCCGGAATGTACTGCTGTCCGGATGGTTGGTTTATCCGTTTACTTCGATTGACCTCTTTGACCTGCCTTACAAGATTCCGAAGGGCGCGGCAGAATACGATGCCCGTGAAATTAAGGTCTGGGGAAGAGGGTACAGTGATGTGACCCGTTATGGAGAGGGAATCACAGAGTGGTTTCCGGACTGGTTCCGGTCACTTTCACTGACGGATAAGTTTTTTTTCCTGTTGGCAGTAAGCGGACTTGTTCTGCTGATTGGCATTGTGCTTGGGACATTGATCCGGAAGAAAAAAGACCAGCTTCCCGTATTGTTTTCTGTTGGTGTGGTGAATGTCTGCTTTGTATTCTGGATGGCCACTTCACCGCTTGTCCGTTATGGCTGCGTATTCCTTTGGCTTACGGCCGTACTGGACTGGGGATATGTTTACGTGACATGGATCCAGAAGCTTGACCGGGGAAGGATCGCTCTTGTATTCCTGATTTTACTTGGAGTTTATAAAGCAGGAGCTTTTGGAATAGAAAATGTCCGCAGCTTTACAACAGAGTATTTTGTGAAACAGAAGGACTATGAGCATTTTGATACGATTGCTTATGATATGCACGGCTACACCTTTTATTATCCAAAGGAGGGTGACCGTACCGGATATGATGCTTTTCCTGCCGCACCATGGCAGAAGGAAGATATATTTATAGGAGAAACCATTCAGGAGGGATTATCAGATGATGGAAAAAACAGATAAGATTTATGTGGCCGGACATCGGGGACTGGTTGGGAGCGCAATTGTGCGTAACCTCGAATCCAAGGGCTACACCAATATTATTGGAAGAACACACAGAGAGCTGGATCTGACCAACCAGCAGCAGGTACGTGATTTCTTCGAAGAAGAAAAGCCGGATGTAGTTGTCCTGGCAGCAGCCAAAGTGGGCGGCATCAATGCAAACAATACCACACCTGCCGAGTTCGCTTATGAGAATATGCAGATCCAGTGTAACGTGATCGAGTGCTGCCACAGATATAAGGTAAAGAAGCTGTTATTCTTAGGAAGCACCTGCATTTATCCGAAGATGGCACCGCAGCCGATTCCGGAGGATGCACTGCTTACCGGTCCTTTGGAAACAACGAATGAGGCGTATGCCATTGCCAAGATTGCCGGTCTTGAAATGTGCAAGTTTTATAAGAGACAGTATGGGGATGATTTTATCAGTTGTATGCCGACCAACCTTTATGGACCGCATGACAATTATGACTTACAGGGATCGCATGTAATGCCTGCCATGATCCGGAAATTCCATGAAGCAAAGGAAAACAAGTCCCCTTCCGTAGAACTTTGGGGAACCGGAACACCGCTTCGTGAGTTCTTATATGTAGATGATATGGCAGATGCCTGTGTTTTCCTGTTGGAGAATTACAGCGGAGAACAGCATGTAAACATCGGAACCGGCAAGGAAGTAACCATTAAGGAACTTGCAGAAACCGTTAAGGAAGTTGTCGGATACGAGGGCGAGATCGTATGGAACAAGGATATGCCGGACGGCACACCGAGAAAGCTTACCAACGTGGATAAGCTTCACGGACTTGGCTG
>USDI01000105.1 GCA_900553305.1 uncultured Lachnospiraceae bacterium | reverse complement strand
CAAAGGGCAGCTTGTATATTCATTTCTATAGGGCGGACGCCCGACATGAAATAAGTTGCCGGAGATCATATATATATTGTAGCCGATTTGTATAATACGGCAACTTATGAATGGGCAGGGCTGAACTGTTGCGGAAAGCTGCGTAGCAGCGGCTTTGCGAATGGGGTCTGAATAGTTACAGGTATAAAATATAAGGATATCACACAGAAACATGGGTAAAATTTTTAAAGATGATGGTGCTTCTTGATGCACGTCAGAAACGAATTATGGTGCTTCAGTTATTTCTGATGCTGATTGGAGCAATTCTTGAAACTGCCGGTATTTCCATGGTAGTTCCGGTAATGCAGGTGGTTCTGGAAGAAAATGCGGTGGCAAAGCACCGTTATCTCCAGGTAATCTGTGAGATTTTTCATATTGATCAGGAGCATACTACGGCCGTCATGGTGTTTGTGATGATGGCTTTGATTTTGATGTTTGTACTTAAGAATGTCTTCCTGTTCTTCCAGCAGAAGTCACAGCTTAAGTTCGTCTATACCAATCAGTTTGCAACCTCAAGACGTATGATGATCAACTTTATGCAGCGCCCGTATGAATATTATCTGAATGCGGATACTTCCGTGATCCAGAGAAGCATTACCTCGGATGTCAATAACATGTACGGACTGATTCTGGCGATGCTGCAGCTTTTCAGTGAAGGGGTCATTTTCGTGGGACTTGTCATTGTGGTGGCATTTATCAGTGGAATCAAGATCACCATTATCGTGGCAGCGCTTCTGATTGCAGTTCTTCTGCTTATTATGTTTATCTTGAAGCCGATCATGAAAAAGGCCGGCGTGGAGAATCAGGATTATTACAGCGGCCTTTATAAATGGATTGATCAGTCGGTAATGGGAATCAAGGAAATCAAGATTGCCAATAAGGAAAGTTACTTTATCAATGAATACTCCAAGTGTGGAAACGGCTATGTAAGCGCCGTACAGCGTTATAATCTGTACAATGCCACACCGCGACTCTTGATTGAAACCGTGGCCGTGGCCGGAATGATTATCTTTATGATGCTGCAGTTGTTAAACGGCATTGAGGCAAGTGAAGTCATTACCCAGTTGAGTGCACTTGCGGTTGTTGCCATGCGTCTTGTGCCGTGTGCAAACCGGATTAACAACCATCTGACCTCGATTTCCTATTTTGAACCGTTCTTTATGGGAGTCAGCGATCATTTGCAGGATGATATCCGGGATAAGAACGTGAATTATGACGAGGAAGCATACCGTCAGAAGATTAATGTACAGAAGATGGAGATCAGGGATAAGATAGAATTAAAGGATATTGTTTATAAATACCCGAACACGGAGACATTGATTTTTGACCATGCGGATATGGTGATTCCCATTGGCCAGTCGGTAGGAATTGTGGGTACAACCGGTGCCGGAAAGTCTACCGTTGTGGATATCATGCTCGGACTTTTAAAGCTGCAGCAGGGAGAGATTCTTGCAGATGGCGTGGAGGTCCGCGATCATTACCAGTCCTGGCTCAAAAATGTGGGATATATTCCACAGAATATCTTTATGATTGATGATACCATCCGTAAGAACGTTGCGTTTGGTTATGCAGAGGAAGATATTGATGATGAAAAGGTCTGGGCGGCACTGAAGGAAGCCCAGCTTGATGAATTTGTAAGAAGCCTTCCGGAAGGACTCGATACCGGAATCGGCGAGCGTGGAATCCGTATTTCCGGAGGCCAGAGACAGCGAATCAGCATTGCAAGGGCACTTTTTGAAGATCCGGAGGTGCTGATTATGGATGAGGCAACCTCAGCCCTTGACAATGATACGGAAGCAGCCATTATGGATTCGATCAACCGTCTGCATGGACGGAAGACCATGGTGATTATTGCACACCGCTTACAGACCATCGAGAAGTGCGACATTGTTTATCGTGTCGAAGATGGCAAGGTGACGAGAGAACGATAAAGAAAGTCATTGTAAATTGGGAAAGGAAGCTGCATGGAAGGAAGAAAACGTCAGGCAGGAATTGAATTATTGCGTATGGTTGCCATGATGATGATTGTTACCATGCATTTTCTGGCAAATTCCGGGAATCTTTTAGAACCGGGCAAAGCGACAGAACTTCCTGCTGTTTTAGGAACGATTCTTGAAAATTTCTGCCTTGCGGCAGTGAATGCCTATGTGTTTATCAGTGGTTATTTTGGATATCGGGGATCATTACAAGTAAGAAGAGTCCTGCGGTTCCTTTGCCAGATCTGGTTTTACAGCCTGCTGATTCCCCTTGTTCTGATGTGTTTTGGAATCGGCACCGGCTTTCAGAATGGCATTTATGGAATTCTTCCGTATCTGTTTCCGATTGAGACAGAACACTATTGGTTTGCAACTTCGTTCCTGCTGTTGATGCTGATGATGCCTTTTTTGAACCGGGCGGCACAGTACCTTCCAAAGAAAACGTATCAGACGGCACTTGTCGTACTTTTTGTATTTTTAAGTGGAATTAAGAGTATCGTACCAGTGGCTTTTGCAACAGACCGGTATGGCTATGACCCGACCTGGTTTGTTTTCGTTTATCTTCTTGCAGCCTATGCAGGAAAGTATGATGAAAATGGAATTTTTCACCGGTTTAAAACAAACAGGGGGAATGCGGCGATTCTCTTTTTGCTGAGTGCCGCGGTCGGAATGGCGATCCAGTTTCTGATGAAGGATCTGGGAAGCTTTCTGCCTTCGTTACAGAATACCTGTGAATATTATTTTTCCGTGCCGTATCATTACAATACGGTTACGGTACTTACGGCGGCGATCGGGCTGTTTTATCTGTTCCGTTCCTTACAGATCCGGGAAGGAAAAGCAGCAGATCTGCTCCGGCGGCTTGGAAGCTTATGCTTTGGTATTTATTTATTACATGAACACATCGATATCCGCGGTAACTGGTATGGGTGGTTGAAAGCAATTGTGAATCCTGCCGGAAATGCCGGTGTACTTACCTGTTTTGCAGAATGGGTTTTCTGCCTGCTGGTGGTGTGTATTGCAGGCCTGTTGGCAGACTTTGTAAGAGAAAAGGTGTTTCATCTGGTTGGAAGTGGATTCGATAAGACAGCATTAGGAAAATGGATGAAAAATCCGGATGACAGGGAAAGCAGAGGAGGGAATAAATGAAAGCATATGCGGAACGATTAAAACCTCTTTATCATTTTGCAGAGAAAATTCTGTTTCCAGTAATCCTTGTACTGTTTCCTTTGCTTAAAGTAAATCAGGGGATTGATCTGACGGATACGGCGTACAGTCTTGGAAACTATGTGTTCTTTGGAGAAAATACCGTATTGTGGACACTCCTGACCTTTTTGTCCAATGTCCTTGGCTTTTTCTTCACGAAACTTCCGTTTGGAGGAACCATGCTTGGCATGAAGGTGTATTCTTCCCTGCTGATCAGTGTCATGGCGTTACTTGGATACCGATTCTTCCGGACAAAAATGCCGGCAGCCATTACCTTTCTGGCAGAACTGGCAGCGATTGGAATGTGCTGGTGTCCATCCGTGATTTTATATAATTATATGACTTATGCGCTATTGCTCGTTTCAGTCATTCTGTTGTTCCGTGGACTGGTGCGGAAGCATCCGGGATGCCTTGTGGCAGCAGGAGTGGTTCTGGGACTCAATACCTTTGTACGCTTTCCGAATAACGGATTGGAAGTGTTATTGATTCTGGCTTTGTGGTATTATGGATATTTGAAGAAGAAAACCGTAGCGGAAATTGCGAAAGAAACAGGACTGTGCATAGCAGGTTATGCAGCAGGCTTTGTGACAGTTCTTGCGGGTATGATGCTTCTTTACGGAACGGGAACGTTTGGAACCATGATCGAAGGAGTCTTCGGTATGGCGCATTCTGCTAAACAGCATCCATACGCCGATGCCTATCTGCACGGGGCGAGATGGATGGCCTATATGGTGCTTTGTATTCTGCCCGGAATTCCGTTTTTTGCAATACAGAAGGAACGTTTTCCTCTGCTCCGCAAAGTAGTATATTGTATCTGTATTGTATTTTTGTTTGTCGTGCTCGGCAGATGGGGAATGTTTAACTTTAAATATTATCAGAAGGAAGCTGCTCTCCAGTGGGGAGTGATTTTCCTGATTTTGTCGTTGGGGATCTGCGTATGGATGCTGTTTAGCAGAATGCAGGACTGCGAATGGAAGCTGATTGCGGCGATGAGCCTTATCGTGATTCTGATCACCCCGCTTGGCAGTAACAATTATGTGTGGCCGGCTTTAAATAACCTGTTTTTTGTGGCACCGATTACGTTCTGGACCATATACCGCTTCGCAAGGTGGGGACGCCCGTATCTGGATGTAACCGGGAAGGTTCCGGTCTTTTCCGTAAAAGCGATGACCACGGCTATGGTAATTGCATTCCTGATTCAGGCGGTCGGAATTGGCTGTAACTATGTTTTCCTTGATGGAGAAGACGGACAGAAACGGGATACGACAGTAGAAGGAAGCCGGATTCTGCGTGGAATGAAAACCAATGCCGGAAATGCCGGAACACTCGAAGAGCTAAATACCTTTATGCTGGAAAATAATACGGAATACCGGAACAAAAAGGTGATTCTGTATGGAAATATTCCGGGGCTGTCCTATTATCTTCACAAGGCGCCGGCTGTTTATACATCATGGGCAGATCTTGATACGAACAGCTATGAACGGCTGGCAGAGGATCTCAATACTTTAAATCAAACGATGACGGAAGAGAATCGTCCGCTTGTTATCTTTTCGGAGGAAATCATGGCGCAGGTGCTTGATTTGCAGGGGAATGGGACGGAAGGAGATGGCTCTGTCTGGGAACAGAAGCTTAAGGTTATTCTCGATTTTATGACAGCAAATGGATACCGGATGGTCTTTGGAAATGAAAAATATGTGATCTTTGCGTAACTGTTCTGAATAGTTAATGGAAATAAACGCCGATTTACAGGAGGAGAGAGAAATGATCCGATTTAATGTACCGCCCCTTACAGGGAAGGAAATGGATTATATGAAGCAGGCTGTAGAGAGCATGCATATCTGTGGGGATGGTGATTTCACAAAGAAATGCAGTAAATGGATAGAGGAACAGACCGGAGCAGGCAAGTGCCTTCTGACGACATCCTGTACTCATGCACTGGAAATGGCAGCTCTTCTTTGTAGTATTAAGGAAGGCGATGAGGTGATTATGCCGTCCTATACGTTTGTATCAACTGCAGATGCGTTTGTACTGCGTGGTGCAAAGATTGTGTTCGTAGATATCCGTCCGGACACCATGAATATTGATGAAACCCTGATTGAGGATGCCATCACCGAGAAGACGAAAGCCATTGCCGTGGTACATTATGCAGGTGTTTCCTGTGAAATGGACACGATTCTTGACATTGCAAAGCGCCATCATTTACTGGTGGTAGAGGATGCTGCGCAGGGAGTGATGGCAAGCTATAAGGGCAAAGCACTTGGAACGATCGGTGATTTCGGCTGCTTCAGTTTCCATGAAACGAAGAATTACAGTATGGGTGAGGGCGGCGCATTACTTATCCGTGATGAACATTATGTGGAAGAAGCTGAGATCCTTCGTGAAAAGGGAACAGACCGGAGTAAATATTTCCGTGGACAGGTGGATAAGTATTGCTGGAGAAATTATGGATCTTCTTATCTTCCGAGTGAAATTAATGCAGCATATCTTTATGCGCAGCTGGAAATCGCAGATCGGATTAATGAAGTGCGTCTTTCCAGATGGCAGCAGTATTATGATGCATTACTGCCATTGCAGGAAGCCGGGAAGATTACCCTGCCGGTAATTCCCAGGGACTGTAAGCACAATGGTCATATGTTTTACATCAAATGTAAGGATCTTGAGGAACGGACCAGATTCATTTCCTTTATGAAGGAAAATGAGATCCTTTGTGTCTTCCATTATGTACCGCTTCATTCGGCACCTGCCGGACTGAAATTTGGCCGTTTCCATGGGGAAGACCGTTATACGACAAAAGAAAGCGAACGTCTGGTGAGATTGCCGATGTTTTATCAGCTGACCGAAGAACAGACGGATTACATTATTTCTAAAGTGAAGGAATTCTATGAAGCTTAAGGAAGTTGTTTCGAAGAGACAGAATTTCATAATTTCTGTTGTGTTTCTTCTGATTCCGATGATTGCACTGGCCTGTCGTTTTGATTATTATTATGATTTAAACGATGATGTTCTGATGAAGGAAATCCTGAGCGGGAATTATACCGGTGTACCGGAAGGGCACAACATTCAGATGCTGTGGCTGATAAGCACAGCAATCAGCCTGCTATACCGTATCATACGGATTGCTCCGTGGTATGGAATTTTTTTATGTGCCTGTCAGTTTGGGGCACTGCTTCTGATTCTGAACCGGAGCTTTGCAATCTGCACCAGCCGAAAGGCAAAGTTTACGGTAGGACTTGTGGAAACACTGTTGTTCTTTTCCATGATGATGGAGCATCTTGTTGCAGTACAGTATACCATTACCTGTACCATGCTGGCTGCCGCTGCGGCATTCTGGTTTCTGACCTCGAAACCGCAGGAGGAACCGGCTAAATTTATCCGGAGCAATATTCCGGCGATTCTGATCGTATTTCTGGCGTATCTGATTCGGTCGGAAATGCTTCTGTTAGTGCTTCCGATGATCTGTGTCGCAGGTGTTGTGAAGTGGAGCTTTGAAGAAAAAGTGTTCACGAAAGAAAATTTCATGAAGTATCTTGGTGTGATCGGACTGATTCTGTTGAGCCTCCTGATCGGAGAAGCAACACACCGGATTGCCTATGGAAGCAAAGACTGGAGAACCTTTACTACGCTGTTTGACAACCGTACGGAACTTTATGATTTTCAGAAAATACCTTCTTATCAGGAAAACAAAGCATTTTATGACAGTATCGGAATCAGCGAAAGTGAGCAGATTCTGTTTGACAATTATAATTTTGGAATTGATGAAGAGATCGATGAAACCATCATGGGACAGATTGCGGATTATGCCGGAGAGCTGAATCAGGAAGCACAGCCTTTTATTCCCAAGTTCCGGAAGTATTTCAAGCTGTATGTGTATCGTTTTCTGGGAGGACCGGCTTCTGCGGGAAGTGATTACCCATGGAATTATATGACGATACTTCTTTATATTACGGTATTCCTGCTGGCACTGTGTCAGGGCTGGAACACAGAAGATAAGAGACATTACGGAATCTGGAAGCATCGTGTAATGATGGGGCTTTCCATTATTTGGAAGCTTTGTTTTCTTTTTGCCGTCCGGAGCGCACTTTGGATGTATATTCTCATGGGAGAACGTTTCCCGGCCAGAATTACCCATTCCCTGTATTTTATGGAGTTTGTAGTTCTTGCAGGTATCCTGTTTACCCTTATTATGCAAAAACGAGGACATGTCAGAACGCAG
>USDI01000104.1 GCA_900553305.1 uncultured Lachnospiraceae bacterium | reverse complement strand
CCATAAGGAGGCGCTGCAGACCGAACAGCAGCGGTTATTGGAGCTTCTCGAGCAGGCAGAAACCATTGACGATATCATCACGATCGAGAGCCGGCTTTCTGATGTGCGTTATCAGATCGAAAGTATGGAATCCCAGCTTCGTACCTTTGACAATCAGGTATCCTACAGTACTGTTTATCTATATATTGACGAAGTGAAGACCTATACCCAGACTGAGGAGCAGACACGCCTTCAGAGAATGGCAGGTGGATTTGTAAACAGCCTTAAAGGAATTGGAAACGGCTTCCTTGATTTCTGCGTTGCATTTGTCATTGCTCTTCCATACCTTGTTGTCTGGGCAGTGATTATCGTTGTGGTCATCCTCCTTATCCGTCTGATCGTCAAAAAATCAAAGAAGAACAGTGAGAAAAGAGCCTTAAAGCAGCAGATCAAGGAACGGGAACGCCAGGCTGCCTATGAAGCGCATCTTAAGAATATGGATAAAGAAAAAGCACAGAAAGCAGATACAGTAGATTCAGAAAACAGCCAGGGAAAGGAAAAGAAGGAGTAGCTCATGAAGGAGAATTACAAGTCCGGATTTGCCACGCTGATCGGAAGACCCAATGTTGGAAAATCCACATTGATGAACTGTCTGATCGGACAGAAAATCGCGATCACCTCAAGCAAGCCGCAGACCA
Source organism: uncultured Lachnospiraceae bacterium (assembly GCA_900553305.1). Classification (GTDB taxonomy): domain Bacteria; phylum Bacillota; class Clostridia; order Lachnospirales; family Lachnospiraceae; genus Suilimivivens. The sequence continues at coordinate 6,779 of USDI01000104.1, read as the reverse complement.
CCAGAAACCGGATCCAGACCGTATATACCTCACAGGAGGGACAGATTGTTTTCGTGGATACACCGGGAATCCATAAAGCGAAGAATAAGCTTGGCGATTACATGGTAAATATTGCAACACGCTCTTTAAGGGATGTGGATGTCGTACTTTGGCTGGTGGAACCGACGAATTTTATCGGGGCAGGGGAAAAGCATATCATCGAACAGCTTAAAGGAATTAAAACGCCCGTGATTCTTGTTATTAACAAGATTGACACGGTGAAAAAAGAGGAACTGTTCGGTTTCATCGACACCTACCGGAAGGAAATGGACTTTCAGGAGATCGTTCCGGTTTCTGCCTTAAAACAGGAAAATACGGAAGAACTCATCAGATGTATTATGAAATATCTGCCGTACGGACCGGCCTTTTATGATGAGGATACGATCACCGACCAGCCACAGCGGCAGATCGTGGCAGAACTCATTCGCGAAAAGGCATTACGGTGCCTGGATGAAGAAATTCCTCATGGAATTGCCGTCACCATCGAAAAGATGAAGTGGCGTAAAGGAAGTAAGGGAACGATCGTGGATATCGAAGCCACCATTATCTGTGAACGGGAATCCCACAAGGGAATCATCATCGGAAAGCAGGGATCGATGCTTCGTAAGATCGGTCAGTCGGCACGCCGGGATATTGAGGAGATGCTGGAAGAAAAGGTAAATCTGCAGCTCTGGGTGAAGGTCCGCAAGGACTGGCGGGACAGTGATCTGCTTCTTAAAAATTACGGATATAATCCGAAAGATAACGAATAGAAAACTTCAAAATGTAAACCCTAATCATAGAAGACGATTTAGGGGGCACAGGATGAAAAACGTAAATTACTGGGATCAGTTTTTAAGCACAGGAAAGATCGAAGATTATCTGGCATACCGGAAGGAAGCTTCCGAAGATGCCGGAAAACAGCAGGAAGAAGGAGCTGAAACTCATGCAGGAACCGGTCAGGGTTACAGGGATGGTGCTCGAGGCATCACCTGTAGGAGAGACGGATAGAAGAGTGGTTCTGTTAACAAAAGAAAGAGGTAAAATTTCAGCGTTTGCCAGAGGGGCACGCAAGCAGGGAAGCAGGCTGATGGCAGCCACCAATCCGTTCTGCTTTGGTGAATTTGTAATCTATGAAGGCAGGAATTCCTATTCTTTAAGTGAGGCTGTGATTGCAAATTATTTTGAAGATATGCGCACGCATTTTGAAGAAGCCTGTTACGGCATGTACTTTTTAGAACTGATGGATTACTATACAAGAGAAAATAACGATGAAAAGGCGATGCTTCTGCTTCTTTACCAATCCTTACGGGCATTGCTGCATGAGGCCTATGACAATAAGCTGGTAAGATACATATTTGAAATCAAGGCGGTCGTGTTAAACGGCGAATATCCGGGGCTTCCGAAGAATAAGGACTATGAAGAATCCACACGGTATGCCTTGCAGTATATCGCGGACAGCAGCCTGGAAAAGCTGTATTCGTTTAAGGTTTCGGAGGAAGTCTTGCAGGAACTTGAGGAAATTGCAGGGATTTATCAGAGAAGATTTGTGGATCGGAAAATGAAAAGCCTTGAAATCCTTGAGGGACTCATATATAATTGATTGGGTATATTCTTCCGGAAGAGGAGAAGAGGATTTTTATGAGGAAAAATTATCAATGTGTGAAGCGTTTTATGGCAGGTCTTCTGTGTGCTGCTTTTATAGTGGGCGTAATGACTGCATGTGGGAATACCACGGACGCAGAAGGATCTGTAATTACGGTTTCCGGGGACGGAACGGTAACCGATACGATCCGTGAGCCGTTTGACCAGGATTACTACAGCCAGCAGGAATTGCAGGATGAGGTTTTAAAGGCAGTAACTTCTTACAATTCCAGAATGGGAAGCGAGGTCATCACCGTATCGAAGGTTCAGGTGGACGGCGGTGTTACAGATGTGGAGATGAAATACCAGAGTGCGGAGGATTATGCAGCCTTTAACCGGGAAACATTTTTTATCGGCACCCCGGCACAGGCGAGACTGTCAGGCTTTGACTTAAACAAGGTCTATACTGCAGTTGCCGATCCGTCAAAAACCATGGGCATGGCAGAGCTTTTTAATACGGACGGGGTTCTGGTACTGATTACGGATACCACGCAGACCGTAGTGATGAGCCACAAAATTCTCTACGCTTCGGATGGTGTGGAGGTTGCGGATCATGCGAAGGCATTCCGTGTACAACAGGATGAAAATGATCAGATTTCCAAGGAAATTTGTGTAATATTTAAAGAAAAATAACGAGAGGTAGATGGAACAATGGAAAAGACAATGGAAAAAATCGTAGCATTGGCAAAGGCAAGAGGATTTGTATATCCCGGATCCGAGATCTACGGAGGTCTTGCCAACACATGGGATTACGGAAATCTCGGTGTGGAATTAAAGAACAATGTGAAGAGAGCATGGTGGCAGAAGTTCGTTATGGAAAATCCCTATAACGTCGGTGTAGACTGTGCCATCTTAATGAATCCCCAGACATGGGTAGCTTCCGGACATCTGGGAGGCTTCTCCGATCCTCTGATGGACTGTAAGGAATGCCATGAGCGTTTCCGTGCAGACAAGCTGATCGAGGATTTTGCAGAAGAGAACGGAATCACACTGGAGAAACCCATTGATGCTTTTTCGCAGGAAGAGATGAAGAATTTCATCGAAGAACACAATGTTCCCTGCCCGACCTGTGGCAAGCATAACTTTACCGATATCAGACAGTTTAATCTGATGTTCAAGACCTTCCAGGGAGTAACCGAGGATGCGAAGAACACCGTATACCTTCGTCCGGAAACCGCACAGGGTATTTTCGTGAACTTTAAGAATGTACAGAGAACTTCCCGTAAGAAGATTCCGTTCGGTATCGGACAGATTGGTAAGTCTTTCCGTAACGAAATTACTCCTGGTAACTTTACCTTCCGTACCAGAGAGTTCGAGCAGATGGAACTGGAGTTCTTCTGCGAGCCCGGAACAGACCTGGAATGGTTCCAGTATTGGAGAGCATTCTGTCGTGACTGGCTGTTAAGCTTAGGCATTAAGGAAGATGAGATGAGACTTCGTGACCATGCGCCCGAAGAGCTTTGCTTCTATTCCAAGGGTACGACCGATATTGAATTCCTGTTCCCGTTCGGCTGGGGTGAATTATGGGGAATCGCAGACAGAACCGATTACGATCTGACCCAGCATCAGAACGTATCCGGTGAGGATATGAGCTACTTTGATGATACTAAGAATGAACGTTATGTTCCTTATGTCGTAGAGCCTTCTCTCGGAGCAGACCGTGTGGTACTGGCGTTCCTTTGTGCTGCCTATGACGAAGAGGAGATCGGAGAAGGAGATGTGCGTACCGTACTTCATTTCCATCCGGCACTTGCACCTGTGAAGATTGGTGTGCTTCCCCTTTCCAAGAAGCTGAATGAGGGTGCAGAGAAGATCTATGCACAGCTTTCCAAGAAATACAACTGTGAATTTGATGACAGAGGAAACATTGGTAAGCGTTACCGCAGACAGGATGAAATCGGAACTCCGTTCTGTATTACATACGACTTTGATTCCGAAACCGACAACTGTGTGACCGTCCGTTTCCGTGATTCCATGGAGCAGGAGCGTGTGGCTATCGCAGATCTGGATGCCTATTTTGCAGATAAGTTTACATTCTAAGAACAGTGTTCTGTGAAAGAAAAGAAATCAGGCATCTGCGGAAGCGTTGAACCGCAGAGCCTCTTGAAAATACAAACAACGCAGAAATGGTGAGATCATGAGACAATTCACTTCAGATGAATTAAGAAAAACCTGGAAACAATTTTATATTGACCGTGGACATGTAGATGTAGGAGCCGTTTCCCTTGTATCGGACGGATCTACCGGTGTACTGTTTAACGTAGCGGGTATGCAGCCTTTAATGCCGTATCTGTTAGGACAGAAGCACCCTCTTGGAACCAGACTTTGCAACGTACAGGGCTGTGTCCGTACCAATGATATTGATTCGGTTGGTGACAAGAGCCATGTAACCTTCTTTGAAATGATGGGAAGCTGGAGCCTTGGTGATTACTTTAAAAAAGAGAGATGCCAGTGGAGCTTTGAACTGCTTACACAGGTTTTCGGATTTGACGCCGATCATCTGGCTGCAACTGTTTTTGCAGGAGATGAGAATGCACCGAGAGATGAGGAAGGTGCACAGTACCGTATCGCTTCCGGCTTTAAGAAAGAGAATATCTATTATCTTCCTGCAGAGGATAACTGGTGGGGACTTGAATATGGACCCTGCGGACCGGACAGTGAAATGTTCTATGTAGCAGACCGCCCGGATTGTGGACCGGACTGCGGCCCGGGATGTCACTGCGGTAAGTATACCGAGCTTGGTAATGACGTATTCATGCAGTACGAGAAGCACCATGACGGTCATCTGACCCCGTTAAAGCAGAAGAACGTGGATACCGGCTGGGGCTTAGAGCGTATTCTTGCATTCTTAAACGGCACAAGAGACGTATACCGTGTCGATCTGTTTGCGCCGGTAATCGCTTATATTGAGAAGGTTTCCGGAACGAAATACGAAGAGGATGAAAAGCTGACCAGATCCATGCGTATTCTGGCAGACCATATCCGTACCAGCGTCATGCTGATCGGAGATGAAGCAAAGCTTCTTCCTTCCAACGTGGGAGCAGGATATGTTCTCCGCCGTCTGATCCGCCGTGCGGTAAGACATGGCCGTATGCTGAATTTAAAGACCGGGGATCTGCTTACGATTGCACAGATGTACATTGAGGATATTTATGCAGAAAGCTATCCGTTATTGGTTAAGAATAAAGAGTTCGTTCTTTCCGAACTGAAGAAGGAAATTGACCGTTTCGAGAGTACTCTGGAAAACGGCATGAAGGAATTTAAGAAGATCCTTGAGCAGAAAAAGGAAGAGAAATCTTCTGAAATTGATGGAAAGAGTGCGTTCTATCTGTATGATACCTTTGGATTCCCGATCGAGCTTACCGTAGAGCTTGCACAGGAAGAAGGCTTAAAGGTTGATGAAGAAGGTTTTGCCAAGGCTATGGAAGAGCAGAAGCAGAAAGCAAGGGATAACCAGAGCTTTTCTGCCAAGCTTTCTACAGATACCGCATTATATGATGAATTAGAAGAAAGCTTAGTCAGTGAATTCGTAGGATATGATACCCTGCAGGCAGAGAGCAGCATTGCAGCCATTGCCGGTGATGGCAAGTGGCAGGATGCACTTTCCGAAGGTCAGGAAGGAACTATCATTACAGCAAAGACTCCGTTCTATGCAACCATGGGTGGACAAAAGGGTGACTTTGGTGTGATTAAGACCGCAGACGGAACATTTGAGGTAATCGATACCGTGAAGGTTCCGGGTGGCAGAATCGGACACATCGGTAAGGTGGTATCCGGCACTGTTAAGAAGGATGCGAAAGCAGACCTTTCCGTATCCTCCTTAAACCGTGGAAATACCTGTAAGAACCATACAGCAACACACTTATTACAGGAAGCACTTCGTGAAGTGTTAGGTGATCATGTGGAACAGTCCGGATCCTATCAGGATGGAGAAAGAACCCGTTTCGACTTCAGCCACGGACAGGCAATGACCGCCGAAGAGTTAAAGAAGGTAGAGGAAATAGTCAATGCCAGGATTGCAGAGGATCTTCCGGTAGAAACTAAGGTGATGAGCCTTGAAGAAGCGAAGAAGACAGGAGCAATGGCACTGTTTGGTGAGAAATACGGAGATACCGTCCGCGTTGTCATGATTGGAGATTTCTCCAAGGAATTGTGTGGTGGTACGCATGTCGGACATACCGGAGAGATCGCATCCTTTAAGATCTTGTCCGAATCCGGTGTTGCAGCAGGAGTACGCCGTATTGAAGCCATTACCGGAAATAATGTAACCGCTTATTATCACGAAATGGAAGAGCGCTTAAATGCCGTAGCCAAGGTATTAAAGACTTCTCCGGCATCTCTTCTTGACCGTGCAGAGCATCTGATGGCAGAAATGAAAGTGTTACAGAGCGAAAACGAATCCTTAAAGAGCAAGGCAGCCAAGGATGCACTCGGAGATGTTATGAACCAGGTGAAGGAAGTAAAGGGCGTAAAGCTTCTTGCAACTTCAGTAGCCGGTGTGGATATGAACGGACTGCGTGACTTAGGTGACCAGTTGAAGGCTAAAATCGGAGAAGGTGTGATTGTTCTCATTTCCGACTGCGACGGCAAGGTCAATATGGTTGCCATGGCAACACAGGGCGCTATGGACAAGGGAGCCCATGCAGGAAACCTGATTAAGGGAATCGCGGCACTTGTTGGCGGCGGCGGTGGTGGACGTCCGAACATGGCACAGGCCGGAGGAAAGAATCCGGCAGGCATTCCGGATGCCATTGCAAAGTGTGAAGAAGTCCTCACAGCACAACTTTAAATCAAAATTTTGAAGAAATCATATGGAAATAAATCATAGTACCTAAATTATACGGAAATCTATAATTTTTCTCTTGACGTGTACATGATTTATGATATAATATGTGTTGTGTGTGAGTACACACAAGAATAACCCAGTCAGTCATGTTACTAGAAGGGACTGAAGGGAGGTCAGGGTGTAAATGTCAAACGTAATCGTAAAAGAAAACGAGACTTTAGATAGCGCTTTACGTCGTTTTAAGAGAAGCTGTGCAAAAGCCGGCATTCAGCAGGAGATTCGTAAGAGAGAGCATTACGAGAAGCCGAGCGTTAAGCGTAAGAAAAAGTCA
>USDI01000103.1 GCA_900553305.1 uncultured Lachnospiraceae bacterium | reverse complement strand
GAGCAGAGGACTGAAAATCCTCGTGTCACTGGTTCGATTCCGGTTCTGGGCATTTTAATTAAACATATTTATTTTTGCGGGTGTAGTTCAATGGTAGAACACCAGCCTTCCAAGCTGGATACGTGGGTTCGATTCCCATCACCCGCTCTTTTTTATCCTCGGAAAATGTTGATTTTCCGGGGTTTTTAGTTCCAGAAACATTGTCAATTCCACTACGTTCACTACGCCCAAAGATGAGAAATAAAAATGGGAAGTCCAAGCGTCTTTTGCTGAACTTCCCATTCTTGTTTTTCCGTCTTTTTAATATAATCAGAATATCTGCATCCTTTTACTGATTTTAGTCCTCTTCGATATGCTCTCTTCCCTTGCCGATGATCGTTTCCACATGTTCATCCGCCAGTGAATAAAAGATCGACTTGCCTTCTCTGCGGCTCTTCACCAGTCTGCTCTGCTTCAGAATCTTCAACTGATGTGAAATCGCAGACTGTGTCATATTCAAGGCCTGTGCCAAATCACAGACGCATACCTCTGATTCAAACAGAACAAACAGAATCCGGATTCTGGTATAATCACCAAAGATCTTAAACAGATCTGCCAAATCATTCAGTTCCTGTTCATCCGGCATGGTATCCTGCACGATTTTCAGCAGGTCCTCATGCACTTCTACGGTATCACAACATTCTACTTCTGACATAATTTTTCCTTTCTAAACTCCATTCGTAAAACCGCTGTTTCACAGTTCAAGTTTTACATTAAAGTTTTTTAACAAACAGTGCGCGGATTGCATTCAGTACAGCAATGACCATAACTCCTACATCGGCGAAGATTGCTGCCCACATGTTGGCAATACCGAGTGCTCCAAGGAGCAGGCAGATCACCTTAATGCCGATTGCGAAATAAATATTCTCATATACGATGCGGATACATTTTCTGGAAATCTTGATGGCCTTTGCAATCTTTAGCGGATCATCATCCATCAGGACAATATCTGCTGCTTCAATTGCAGCATCCGATCCAAGCGCTCCCATGGCAATTCCGATATCCGCTCTGGAAAGCACCGGAGCATCATTGATACCGTCACCAACGAAAGCAAGCTTCTCTTTCTCACTCTTCTTAGCAAGAAGCTCTTCCACCTTGGAGACCTTATCTGCCGGAAGAAGTTCGCTGCAAACCTCGTGAATACCAAGCTCTGCAGCTACTGCATCCGCTACACGCTTTGTATCACCGGTCAGCATAACTGTCCTGGTAACACCGGCATTCTTCAAAGCAGCAATGGCTTCTTTTGCATGCGGCTTCAGCAGATCGGAAATGAGAATGCATCCGGCAAACTTGCCATCAACTGCTACATAAACCAGAGTTCCGACCTCATTGCATACCGTATATGGAACACCGAGCTGATCCATGAGCTTTCCGTTTCCGGCTGCGACCAGTCGGCCGTCAACCTGTGCGGTAACACCCTTACCACTGATTTCTTTGACCTCTGTTACTCGGTTTTTATCAATCTCTTTACCATAAGCTTTCTGGAGGCTCTTGCTGATCGGGTGGCTGGAATAGCTTTCAGCACAGGCTGCATACTCAACCACTTCCTCTTTGGAAAGAGCTGCCGGATAAATACCGCTCACTTCAAAAACACCCTGCGTCATGGTTCCGGTCTTATCAAATACAACATATTTGGTCTGGGAAAGGGTTTCCAGATAATTGGAACCTTTGACCAGAACACCTTCCTTGCTCGCGCCACCGATTCCTGCAAAGAAACTTAAAGGAATACTGATAACCAGTGCACACGGACAACTGATAACAAGGAACGTCAATGCTCTGTAGATCCATGTACCAAAATCTGCCGGAAGTCCCATAAATACCATTCTCACAATGGGAGGAATCAATGCAAGGGCTACTGCGCCGTAGCAGACCGCCGGAGTATAAATTCTTGCGAATTTGGAAATAAAATTCTCTGATCTGGATTTTCTCGAGCTGGAATTTTCTACCAACTCCAGAATCTTGGAAACGGTAGATTCCCCGAATTCCTTCGTTGTCCGGATCTTTAAAAGACCTGTCATATTAATACAGCCACTGATGACTTCATCACCTTCTTTGGCTTCTCTCGGAAGACTTTCACCGGTAAGGGCGCTTGTGTTAAGATTGGAAGTTCCTTCTACAATCACACCATCAATCGGGATCTTTTCACCGGGCTTTACCAAAATAACCGTACCGATCTCTACCTCATCGGGATCCACCTGCACGAGTTCTCCATCCTGCTCTATATTGGCATAATCCGGACGGATATCCATCAGCTCACTGATGTTCCTGCGGCTCTTACCTACGGCATAGCTCTGGAAGAGTTCACCAATCTGATAGAACAGCATAACGGCTACGCCTTCCTTATAATCACCAAGGGCAATCGCACCGACGGTTGCAACCGCCATCAGGAAGTTTTCATCAAATACCTGACGGTTCATAATTCCCTTACCCGCCTTTTTCAAAATATCATAACCGATAACCAGATAGGGAATCATATATAATGCAAACTGAATCCATCCATCTACCGGTACAAATGATAAAATCACAAGCAGTACAAACGCTACGATAATTCTGATTAATACCTTTTTCTGCTTTTTATTCATACCATCCTCTTTTCTAAAAGCTGCCTGTCAGAATCTGTCAGGCAACTTTTGGTTGCAGTTATAAGGCTCCTTCGCCCCATCCTTTATGTATTATGATACGTTCTTCTTATAAAAAGATTTCGCAATCATCCTCTACCTTTTTACAATTCTTAAGTACATCCTGCATGACAGAAGCAGGTTCTGCGCCGTCTTCAAACTCAACGATCATCTTTAAGGTCATGAAGTTTACGGTTGCATCCTTTACGCCAGTGGTATTCTTAGCTGCTTCTTCCATCTTATTTGCACAGTTTGCACAGTCTACATCAATTTTATAAGTCTTTTTCATGTTCTCATCCTCTTCGCTTTCATCTTCTTTCATATGAACACTTATTCATATGTTTGATTGTATTATAGCATTGGAGAAGTAAATGTCAATACACTTTCGAGGAAATTTTTAAATATTCAAAGCCATACGAAATTACTTTCTTCGGATACTTTCATTCACACCGTTCAGCCTTGCACTACCATTTCTCATACGGGCAGGCATTCTTCGTTACGGCTGCCCGCATTTCTACGAAACAACCGCAGCCTCTGCACATGCCATCGGCCAGCCGCTCACATTCCTTGCAGACCGCCAGCCGTTCTTCATATAAAGAAGATTCTGTCTTAATATCCGGATCCAGATTCTCAATATAATCATACATGCTTTTGAAATAATCTGCCCTGTCTATCATGTCCCTTGTAAGGCATTTCTTACAGACACGCAGATTCTTATTAGTAAAATTCTCCATCAACCCAGACCTCTCCGTCTTCGTCTACATATTGAAGTGTAAATGGTGTGTAATACTCATTTCCATAAATATCATGCAACTCAAAGCAGTAATAATAAACTCCTTCCGGAAGGTATTCATAAGTAATCTCAAGATCTCCGTCTACGACAATATCGTCTCCGTAATACCAGTCTTCCTCATCATCCACCGAAAACCAGTAATAAGCCGGTGTAATCACATCGCCATCCTGCAGCTCATAAACTTCTCTTGAAGCCATACCGGTCTCTTCATCGATTCCTTCCCAGATCCCGATCACGCTCCATTCACCGTACTCCCAGTCATATTCAATTCGGAGGTTCGTCTCAATTTCGCCATTTAACAGGACATTGCAGGTATAAATGCTGCAGCTGTCTGTCGTATTCACCAGCTCCAGTGCCAGGAGATTATCATTGATGCAGGGCCATAAGCCGTCAAAATCGTCGGTGACACAATTCCGGTCAATATCATAGATTACTTCCTCCGTGGTTCCCAGATAAAAGAATCCGTCCGCATCGTCATCCATACCGACACTGCAGCAGACATAGGCAAGCTCGTCCATGTTATCGAATGAAACCGTATATAATCCGTCCTCATCAAAATAAATATCCGATACACCCATCTGTCCGATCTGGATATCCGCAAATTCTCCGGCATTGGTGCTGACGTCTCCGGTAACTTCGCTTTCTTCACCAAGCCATTCGTTAATGTCTGCCATATCAGAAAACAGGGTGCTGTTATCATAGTCTGCCGCACTTCCGTTTTCGGCACCGTAAGCGATCTTATCAATTAATGCATAATAATAGCTGCTCGGACAGATCTGGGAAAAGATCTTTAACTCCTCCGAACCCTGAATGGAAATCGGATAATAAATGGACAGTCCCGAAGCATTCTTATGAAGACGCCCGTTCATGGAATACAGGACGCAGCTCTGTAAGGTCTTCGAAGCATCCCTTACCTCCTGTCCGTAACCCGAAAGCTGGTCCAGCATATTTCCCAGATCCAGCATATTGGAATATCCTTCACTGACACTGTTTCCTCCAAAGGAATCAGCCTCCAGTACCGCTCTCGAAATATCACCAAGCTCTCCCTGCTCATAAACCACACGAAAGGCCTCATTCATGGAAATCAGAACATCATCGATTTTGGACAGATCAATGATGGAAAACGTTGCCGATCGCTGGCTTCCGAATCCATAATCCGCGCAGTGGTCATAATATTCCCTGCAGACCTTTTCTCCAAGCTGGGCTCCGTTCAGATCCGGATTTGCGGCAAGATTGTTCAAAAGGGAGGTATAATCCCAGCCACTTCCCGGTTCCATTTCCTGTGAAGCATACATATACCGCGCATAAGGCGTCAGCACATTTGTCGTTTCCAACGTACTCATCAGGCACGCATCGAATCCAATAAACTCAAACCGGTCGGTCATCTGATCGTACACCTGATTCAAGGCATGATCCAGTTCTCCCAGCGTAAGGCTGTCATAATCATACTGTTCATCAAAGCATACTCCGTTGATGCTTCCACTGCCATGATCCCAGAGAATCAGTCCCATTCTTTCTGACGGGTAATTTGCTACTCCCCAGGACAGAAAGTCTGCCAGTGTCGAAGCGGAACCCATATTGGCTGCCGGCTTTTCATCCACCAGAGACAGATCACCATCTTCCAGTAAAAACCTCTGTACCCTGTTTTCATTAATATTCTGATACCAGAAGTACGATCCCCCGGTCTGGTAAACCACCTTTACCTGCCCGCTTCCCCTTGCTGCAAAGGCTTCCTCAATATCACTGCTGGCGGCTCCGCCGTCTGATTCCAGATCACTTCCGCAAAGGTATACAAAGATTGTCCAGTCCCCATCACCCATAGGAATTTCTTCATCTCTGCTCCGGCGGCTGATCTGCATCTGTCCGTTTTCCTGTGAAATGACCGTTCCCTTTAAGGAATTGTCCTCCAACACACTGCCCTGATAGGACGAGCCGTCTCCAATCGTCCCACTGCCACCGGAGTATCCTTCGTCATCCTCTTCCTGATAATCCGCCCAGCTTTCTTCACTGTCCACCTCATCACTCATCAGCCATGCGGAGCATCCGCTTAACAGCATACTTCCCGTAAGTAATGCTGCCAGTAAAGTCTTTTCCCACTTCCGTCTGTCCATTCCTATTTATTTATCCACCTTTCGTTGTTCTAATCTCAGTAAAATGACATAATCATTGTAACTTAATTATCATATTCCGTATATGGGAAATTTTCTTTTCAAATATAATAAGGGCAGTCCATCCTTTGAACTGCCCTTTCACTTTTACGTAGTTGTCACTATTTTTATTGGAAACTTACTTCTGCGTACCATTTTTAAAAATTACTTCACCCGGATGCTCACCACACTGCAGGGAGGTACGTTAAGTGTAACACCGTTCGGTGTCAGTTTCACATCTTCATAAGCTTCTTCCTTCACCACATCACCATGCTCAAAGGTGTTGTAGTCCTTCATATTACCCTTTACAATAAAAGCTTCCGCACTCTTCGGTACGAACTCGAAGAAGTTCACTTCCATCTCTTCTGCCTGATCCAGAGAAGCGTTGGCAAGTGTGATGGTATAGACACCATCCCTGTCTACCGATACAGATTCACTGATGGTCGGAACCTGATACTTGTCTTCAAGACCAACAAGTCCATTCTCACTTACGCTGCTTTCTAAAAGCTCGGCATCCTGATGATACTTGAACATCTTAAAGATGTAGTATGTCGGTGTCAGAAGCATCTTCGCTCCTTCCGTCAGGATCACAGACTGTAATACATTGACAAGCTGTGCAATACATGCCATCTTCACACGGTCACAGTGCTTGTTGAAGATGTTTAAGTTAATGGCAGCTACCAGTGCATCACGCATGGTATTCTGCTGATAAAGGAATCCGGGATTGGTTCCCGGCTCTACATCGTACCAGCATCCCCACTCATCGACCATCATACCGATTTCCTTCTTCGGATCATACTCATCCATGATGGTTGCATGCTTTTCAATAAGCTCTTTCATATACCAGGTCTTGGACAGGGTCTTGTAATAGCTCTTTTCATCAAAATCGGTAGCGCTTCCCTTATGGCTCCAGTCATCCTCCGGAAGGGTATAGTAATGTAAGGAAAGACCCTCCATGAATCCATGTGCATGCTCCGGAGCAGGCGCCTTATAGCAGGTTGCAAGCACATCCTTCGTCCATCCAAAATCTCCTGCATTCGCTCCACAGCAGATCTTCTGGATCGGCGCACTGTTGTTGTAGTTACGTACATAGGTCTGGTATCTGCGGTAAAGATTGCCGTAATACTCCGGTGTCATGTTGCCACCGCAGCCCCAGTTTTCATTACCCACACCAAAGTAGTCCACCTTCCACGGCTTCTCATGTCCGTTCTGTTTACGCAGCTCTGCCATCGGAGAAACGCCGTCAAAGGTCATATACTCCACCCATTCAGACATTTCCTGAACGCTTCCGCTTCCTACATTCCCGTTGATATAAGTCTTACATCCGAGCTGTTCACACAATTCGAAGAACTCATGGGTACCAAAGCTGTTATCCTCTGTTACACCGCCCCAGTGGGTATTTACCATCTTCTTACGGGTTTCCTTCGGGCCGATTCCGTCCCTCCAGTGATATTCATCTGCGAAGCAGCCGCCCGGCCAGCGCAGTACCGGAATCTTCATGTCCTTTAAGGCATCCACAACATCCTTTCTCATCCCATGGACATTCGGAATTTCCGAATTCTCTCCAACATACAGTCCTTCATAAATGCAGCGTCCCAGATGCTCTGAAAAGTGACCGTAAATTTCTGGATTGATGTGTCCCTTCTGCTTCTTTTCGTTGATAAATAATTTTGCCATACTTCTTCCCTTTCTTAATGTTTTTTGATTTCTAAATTAAAAACTGTATTCGCCCAAAGACTGTCAAAGCAACTTAAGCCCTATTTCAAAAAGTCATACTGAGACATATACAGCTTATAGTATTCTCCCTTCTGACTGATCAGTTCCTCATGTGAACCCATTTCAGCGATGCCACCCGCATCGATATACATAATGAAATCCGCATTCTTAATGG
>USDI01000102.1 GCA_900553305.1 uncultured Lachnospiraceae bacterium | reverse complement strand
CCTTATCATACAAAATGCATAATTGCAAACACTATTTACGAAAAAAAACGAAACTTACAGAAAATTAATCACAAAGTACTATTGAGATTATGTATTATATATATAAATAATAGTAATATAGGCAATTCAATAAAATTATTTTTTGGCTGAAAACAATTTTCGAAATTTTGATTGTGTTTTTTTATATTTTCACGTAAGATGTATCTACCGGTGAAGATTACAGACGGAATACCGACAGTCTGGAGGCCAATTAAAACAGTCGTCAGACCGGAACAGGGGCGTGTTTCATTGGAAAGCATGCCGGAAATGAGGGATAGGATGCATAAAAAACGAAATCTGATAATGATATTGAGTATGCTGTGTGTGGTGTATCTGCTTACCGGATGCGGAATGGTAAGAAGTATTGCCCATATCAGGCAGAACCGGACGGAAGCGGAGAATGAGGAGGATACAGCAGATGAAGAAGCTGCTGAACCGGGCACAGAGACCGGATCGGACAGCAATACAGAGCCCGAGGCTGAGGGCAGTGATTCAGCAGGACGTTCTGCACAGGAGCTGGTAAAGGATGCATTTACCAGGGCAGAGACCGTGGAGCTGATGGACTATCCGGTGGATGTGGATTACCATGTGCCGGAAATTCTTTCAGACAGTGAGGGGGCAAAGGAGATTAACAGGGATATCCTGAATGTCTGTCAGGATGTCATGCAGCAGTTGGATGAAGAGAGCCTTGCCTGGAATAAGGTGGGCTATGAGGCTTACCGCAACGGTGATATTTTGAGCCTGCTGGTGACAAAATACAGCATTATGGACGATTACACCCTGCATTATACATATAACCTGAATCTGGAAAGCGGAAAGAGGATGGATCAGAAGGAGCTGATTGAAACTCTTGATTTTGAAACCCGGAAGGGAGAGAGTGTAGAGGCTGCGGTGCTTCGGCACATACGGAGAGAGGCTGCGTATGCGTCGGATCTGGATATGAAATATTTCTTTGAATCTGTTTTTTTTAATCAGTCAGAGACACAGGATAAGCAGGAGATGTATGCACAGTATCTGCTGATGAGAATGGAAACCCTTCAGGAGGATAACATCCATCTGGGACTGCCAATGTATCTGGATGGACAGGGAATTCTTCAGGTTGCCGTGCCGGTTTATGTGATGGCAGGCGGCGGATTGTATGATCATATTCTTTCCCCGATGACGGAACATGACCGGGCAGACCGGGAATTAAGCTTTGATCAGGCAGTATCGGTAACCTACAGGGACGGAAGAATGACGGTACGGATTGACCAGAGCGACTGGACCAATGCAGCCTTTGGATTGGGAAATCTGGAATTTGGAAAGGAATATGAGGTGCATGGAATTTACAAGGATTATACGGATGCCGCCATGCTGCCCATCATGAATGGAGAATATGTGGTACCGGTTTTTGTCTCAGAGGATGGAATGGTATCGTATCTTGATCTTTATTCCTGTGCGGAGGCCGGGTATTTCTGTATAACGGAGCCGGTCTGCGGACTGACGAACGTGGAGGCTGTTACAGAAAGCAGTGCAAATGAGATAGCAGCTGCACTTGAGCAGTTAATCTTTGAGCAGAGTCCGGATTTTTCCAGAGTGGCTATGGGACTTTATGAGGGAGAGGGCTTTAGTACCGAGACAACGTTTCATACGGATGGGGGAACACAGTATACGGATTCTTATTATCTGGGCTTTGATTCGGAGCGTGAGAGCAGGTTCTTGTATCAGATTTCGGTTGATGATGTGGGAATTTATTTCGGGTATGAGGGAAAATGCACCTATCTTGGGATGAATGAAAGCGGCATGATTTTTGCCTGTCTGTTATATGAGCAGACGGACGGGGCATCCGGGGAAGCGATCAGCGGAGCGTTCCTTGAACGCCGTAGGAATGACTGGAATGAGAAGACCATGGAGTGGAGAGAGTGGGCAGATTACAGGTTACTTAACGGTTATGATCTGTTTGGCACCGAAGGAGATCTGAGAGAGCTGGAGATCAGTGCCGGTTAAGAAGGCGGCAGCTTAACAGGATGGTTATGAAGGGAGGAAGAGGATGAAGAAACTTATCCAGACAGGAATAGCCGGACTGCTTGCACTTAGTCTGTGCGGTTGTTCCGCGATGGTTCAGATTGCGAAAATCCCGGGCGGTGACCGTGGGGAAACAGAAGAAAATGGCAGTATTTTCACGGAACCGGAGCAGAATGATACTGGTGGAGATGATGCAGGCGGAGGTGATGTGGGAGCAGGAGCAGTGCCAATGCCACAGCCACAGGAAACAAAGGAGAGCGGGATAGCGAATCCGTATCTTTTTTATAACGGCTATTATACGGCGGATTCCAGCCACGTCTATATGACGGAGAGAGGAAATGTCTATGCGATTGACCGAAAGACCAATGCTATGCAGCTGCTTACCCGGTTGGAAGAGAAAACCGGAGATGAAACGGAGCCTCCTTTCTTTGGATGGGATCATGCACTGACGCTGTACGGAGATTTCCTGTATTGTCTTGGCACGGAAAACAGGACAGATACAGGGGATGAACAGCCGTTTTGCCTGATTTGGAAGATTCATAAGAAAACCGGGGAAAAGAAGCTGCTGCGTATCCCGCTGACCGAGGGGATGCATGTAAGGGACCTGTATATTGTGGAGGACCGGATCTATATTCCGGTCTGGGGAGACTGGGATACTCCGGATGGAGATGAAGCATACGAAAGCTACCGGGACGGAACCGAGATCTTTGAACTTACACCAGACGGAGATCCGGGGCAGAGAGTTACGGGAGATGCTAAGGATCCATACAGGGGAATACCAAAGGAATACGGAGATCCTTATATGGCAGGTGTATCAGGCAATATTTATCTCCCATGGCAGCAGCAGTGGACGGAAACCTGTCTTTTAATGAACCGTGACGATTATTCCATCGTAACCTTTAATTTGCAGACGGGAGAAATACAGCCGCTGCTGGAGAAGGGATATACGCTGGATTATTATGACGGAGAGCATATGCTGTATCATTCCTACGACTACGGTTATAATGTCGAAACGGATGATTATACCGGAACTGCAACGGTGCTGTACCGTAATATGCAGACCGGGGAACAGTATGAGGTAAGCGAAAACGTATATCAGCTGTTAGGAGCGGATGCAACCGGAGTCTATTATTATGAATATGACATGGATTACACGGTTTCACCGGAGCAGATGGATATCTGCTATCTTCCCTTTGATGAAATGGAAGAGGGAGCGGCCGGGCGTCTCCTGTTTACTGTGGAGAAAAGCTCAAAGTTCCATGGAAGCTGCCAGACAGCAGAAAACAGCTTTGCGGTGTTTGATCAGGGAGAGCTGTACTTTGCGGATTGTGAAGGAGATGAGCTGAATCTGGTGCACTATCCGTTTCTGCAGGGAGAAGAAACCTTTGAAATCTGTGGCCTGCTGAAGGAAAGCGGTTTAAGGAATGTCGGAGAATATACCGTGCTTGACCGTCTGGTCAGGTGTGATAGATGTGGAAGAATCATCGGTGAGTATTATTCAGAGGGCTTTAAGATGGATGGTACAATGCCGGGGGATGCACGGATCGAAGAACAGCTTACCATGTGGAGAGAGAGCGGAGAAGAGATATTTGTGGATACCTATCAGGGGGAAGAGTGCGATTACCATACCTATGTGAACAGCCCGAATACGAGAGTCCGTTATATGAGGGTATCGTATCTGGACGATGATTATATCGGCTTTTTACAGACCGGATATGATTACTGGAGTGGGGCGGCACATGGATTACAATATCAGGATTTTCTGCTGTTTGACAGACAGACCGGAGAGGAGATCAGTGTTCACGATCTGCTTGCGACCTCCGAGGAGGAGTTCCATAATCTGGTGGCAGAACGATTTGAAAGGGAATATCCGGGGCCGGATAGTGAGCTGGATCTGGATTATATCAGAGAATATGCCGGATGCTATGAGGGGAATGGATTTTACCTTGGTGACTGCTATCTGGATGAAACCGGACTGGTCTATTATTTCTACGAATATGAGGTGGCTGCGTATGCGTCAGGAATGCCGAGTATACGAATTCCTTATGAGGAGCTGGAATGGAAGATTCCGCTGAAAAACAGGATCAGTTATTGATTCTGACCAGGAAATCCGGGGCATCGTAATGGAAAAGGAGGAAGCTCATGAGGATGAAGCGTTATGGAAGCATGCTATGGGTTTTGGGACTTGTGTGTGTGTTGACAGGAGGCTGTTCGGCCCGGGGAGAAATCAGCAGACTTTCTGAAAATGGAGAGAGGGAAACGATGGGCACAGAGGAAATGGATTTGCAGCAGGAGAATGATCCGGAGCAGGATCACGAACAGGACAGACTGGTGGGGGTAGACTATTATAACGTGAACGGAATGCTGTACGGAGCGGATCTTTCCATGGATATCCGAAAGGACAGGGTTGTGAGCGCCAGATACTTTTCCAGCGGAGAGAATGATCCGGAAAACC
The DNA here is from genome assembly GCA_900553305.1 of uncultured Lachnospiraceae bacterium. GTDB lineage: Bacteria > Bacillota > Clostridia > Lachnospirales > Lachnospiraceae > Suilimivivens. The sequence goes on along the minus strand of USDI01000102.1, from coordinate 3,007 downwards.
AGGAAGAGGAATATTTTGAGGATTACCGGACAGTGGAAAATCAGCCGGTTTCACCGGAGCAATGGGAGCAGCTTGAGGATGCGGTAAGAGCCATTGAACCACTGCTTGTGGAGGTAAAGCCGGAGCAGGATAGTCCGGCAGACCGGATGCCTGAAATCGGGGTGACGGACGGACCGGATATCCAGACCTTTTATCTGACCTTTCTTGGGGATGACGGAGAGGAATACCGTAAACAGTACAGGATTCCCAATGATCGTCGTTTCGGGACCGTGCTGCAGATTATGGAGGAAATCGTTCATCCCACGGGTGCGGAAATTGTGTATTATGAGGCACCGGTCATTGACGGGATTTTCTTTGGACAGCAGGGATTGTGGGGAACGAAGAGGAATCGCTTTTCCTATCAGTTTAATCGGGATATGCATGAGGAGAACCGATGGATATACCATGCATATTATATGGGGAAAACCGGAGAAGAGCATGTCGGATTAACGCTTACGAAGGAATACTGGGAGCCGGTCGGGGAGATGCTGCAGTCGGTGGATTTCAGTACATTTCCAGCAGGATCGTCCTTCAAGTCCAAAAGGTATGCAACGCTGTATTATTCGGATGGTAAGCAGATGACGGTTCAGCCGGATGCACGGACGATGAATCGGCTCCGGGAATATTTTGAAGAGCTTAACGGTCGGCTTTTGGAGCAGGCAGACGGAGAGTGACAATCCGGTGCGCGAAAAGAAGAACATGTACCGGATGATTACGAAGGGAGAGAAATATAATATGCATAAAATTGGATTTCAACGTTATATGGTGTGGGCTTTGCTTCTTCTCATGCTGATCGGAATAACTGCCTGTGGAAAGGGAAGGAAACAGGAGACAGGTGTCCTGCCGTCGGCACCCACTGAAGAGCAGATGGAAGAAACGGATACAGAAGAGGACACGGACGATGGAAAGAATGCAGAGACAGAAGAGGAAATTTCCGGGGAGATAGAGACAGACGAAACTCTGACAGGTGAAGATCAGACCGGATGGACGGTCTGGGAGCTGCGAAACCGGATGGAGGAGGAAGAGCAGCTGGCCGGTGCTGTCGCATATCTGGGATATCGTGAAGAAAATGATAAGTCCACGATTTCGGATTGGATACAGAACAATAATCCTGATCTGCTTGCCGAGCTGCCCTTTCTGGCAGAAATCCCGGAAGATCGTATTTTGGGAGCCGGTTACGGCAATCTGTTTTGTGTTGTGCCGCGGGATGAAAAAACCTCACTGGCGGTGAATCATGTGATCTGGGTTCCTACACCGGATGGCAGCCAGCCACAGACGGATGAAGTGCTTTATCGAAGTGAGAATGCAGAACCGATACTTTTGTATGCTGTTTTTGAGGAATTTCGTGAGGAGCCGGATGTTGAGATTAATATAATTGCAGGAAACGGAGCACAGACACACTGGTATCCGCAGGTCAGTGATTATGGCTCAATGATTCTGCCGGCCGGCTATGATGAGCAGGTACAGCTCATGGATCTGAACCGCTTAGATGAGCTTATGAGTGCCGGAAATGACACTGCGGATCCACCGGGAGATGACTGGTGGCTTCCGCCCACAAATGAGGGACTGGCGGATACGACGTGGGTGTGTGAAGACTGGACGCTGGAGCTGCATTATGGAGACTGTGACCCGGATTTTGCCGGTCTTGCAAGGCTTTATCACCGTTTTGAGGATAATGAGGAATATACCCTGCTTTTCAGAGGGGTGTGGTGCATGGAGGGGGATTACCTGCATATGGAATTATGTACGGATGCGGGCAACACATCAGGAGGTTCCTGTCCGGTTCTGATTTCTCCATCCGGGGAGGAGCTTTATGTTTACCAATCAGAAACCGGATATTCGCCACCGTTCATGCCGTATGACATAACCTCGATGACATTAACACTCAGTTATGGATAAACCGATGATATTAATTGGATACCCGGATGAGTCTTTTGCATTGACGAAATGATAAATTGAGTATACACTAAAAATGTGACTAAGGTCATTGCTCCGGCAATGGCCTTTTTCGAGACAGGAAAGGAAGGCGGCGTTATATGGCAGTCTATGAATTGAAAAATGAACTTCTCTGCGTCACAATTGATTCGCATGGAGCAGAATTAAAATCATTAAAGAGAAATCATGATAATCAGGAATATATGTGGAAGGGAGATCCGGCTTTTTGGGGAAGAACCTCACCGGTGCTGTTCCCGTTCGTCGGAGGTGTCAATCAGAAAAAGTATCGTGTGAATGGCAAAGAATATGCCATGAATCAGCATGGCTTTGCAAGGGATATGGAGTTTGAACTGGTAAGCCAGTCCGGGCAGGAAATCTGGTTTGAGCTTCAAAGCAATGAAGAAACCCTGCAGAAATATCCTTATGCGTTTGTGTTAAAGCTGGGTTATAAACTTAACGGGAACAGTGTGGAAGTCTGCTGGCAGGTGGAAAATCCTTCGGATGAGACGATGCATTTTGCCATCGGCGGACATCCGGCATTTAACTGTCCGCTAAAGGAAGGAACCAGGCAGACGGATTATGTTCTGAAATTCGATGAGCAAAAGCAGGTTGTCAGCACGCAGTTAAGCAAGGAAGGAATGGCAACCGATACGAAGGTGATCTATGATCTGAAGGATGGCATTCTTCCCATTACGGAGCATTTGTTTGATGATGATGCACTTGTGATCGAGCATCATCAGGCACAGATGGCAGCACTGTGTTACGCGGACGGAACGCCGTATCTGACGATCCGCATGGCAGCGCCGTTATTCGGTATCTGGTCTCCTCCGAAGAAAAATGCACCCTTTGTCTGCATTGAGCCCTGGTATGGACGCTGCGACAGTGAGGGATATGAAGGAGAACTGAAGGACCGTGCCTGGGAAAATGAACTGAAAGGTCAAGGCATATGGACAGCCTCTTATTTCATAGAAATATAATAATGATACCAGGGTCAAAAGGTCTAAGCCCACATGAGCTTGCTCATAAGTGGGTG
>USDI01000101.1 GCA_900553305.1 uncultured Lachnospiraceae bacterium | reverse complement strand
ATATGATAATCATTAAGAGGAGGAGTCATCCATGAACAAAACAGAATTAGTTGCAGCTATGGCTGATGCAGCCGGCTTATCCAAGAAAGATGCAGAAAAGGCATTAAAGGCATTTACAGATGTTGTTGCTGAAGAACTTAAGAAGGATGGAAAGGTTCAGTTAGTTGGATTCGGTACATTCGAAGTATCCAAGAGAGCAGCAAGAGAAGGAAGAAATCCTCAGACCGGTAAGACCATGAGCATTCCTGCTTCTAAGGCTCCTAAGTTTAAAGCTGGTAAGGCTTTAAAGGATTCCATCAACTAATATTGTTTGGAACGATTCGGAGTGTCGCTGCTATGCAACGGCACTCTTTGTTATTTCAGGGGGTGTTTTATGAGACTTGACAAATATTTAAAGGTATCCCGTTTAATTAAAAGAAGAACCGTAGCCAATGAAGCCTGTGACGCAGGCAGAGTGCTGGTGAATGACAAGCCGGCCAAGGCATCCACGAACGTCAAAGAGGGCGATACGATTACGATTGCTTTTGGAAATAAGGATGTGAAGGTTGAAGTGCTTTCGGTTCAGGAAGTGGTTAAGAAGGACGAAGCTAAGGAATTATTCCGATACTTATAAGGCATTTGTGAAATAGAAAGTTGTCATTATTTTTCCATGACGGACATATAGTTATTTAGAGCAAAATACAGGAGTCATGGAGGATGGAAGATAATACATCAATTAATAAAAAGGCGCATAAACTGATCCTCAACAACCGTAGAACGGGAAATCTTACAGGAGTAAGCGATGTTCTGTCGTTTGATGAGAATGAGATTATTCTGGAGACGGATCAGGGAATGCTTATGATGAAAGGAAAAGAACTTCATGTGAGCCGTCTGATGCTCGATAAAGGCGAAGTCGATATCGACGGACGGATTGACAGCGTAACTTATTCCGAACAGGGAAGCCGTACGGAACGGACAGAATCGCTCCTCGGCAGACTGTTTAAGTAAGGCGTATGAGTCAGGAAATCACGGAAGAACTGCTCCTTTTTTTTCATTCCTTTCTGACCGGAATAGTCATGGCATTGTTTTACGACGGCCTGCTGATCATAAGACGGGTGGTTCGTCATGGACAGCTCTGGATTTCGTTGGAGGATTTTTTCTTCTGGCTGATCTGTGCCTGGGGAGTATTTCTCTTTCTGGTGGAGGAAAATAATGGTATTTTACGATGGTTTGCAGTTGGTGGAGCCATATTGGGAGCATTTCTTTATAAGAAAACAATAAGCAAATGCTACATAAATATTATGTCAACAATAGGAAAGAGCATTCTACACATACTATATCTTGTGGTTCGAAAAATCCTGACACCTATAAATGCCGGAAAATCCTATATTTACAGGAAAAGCAAACGGCTTGGACATCGTAATATAAAAATATTGCGATCCCTAAAAAAGAGGTTGACGGTTTGCATAAAATTACTTAAAATAACATTATGTAAACACACGCAGAAATAGTTTGTGTACACGGAGAAGTAAAATGGCCAGAAGAGCTGCATATAAAAAACGACGACAAAATAAAACAGGAATATTTCTGGTGACGCTGGTGCTTCTGATGATGCTGGTTGTAGTAGGAATCAAGAGTATTGAGCTTCGGGAGAAGAAAGCCTACTATGCGAAGCGGGAAGAGGAGCTTGCCCTTCAGATTGAGCAGGAGGAACAGCGCGCAGAAGAGATTAAAGAGTACGAGACTTACACACAGACCAAGAAGTACATTGAGGAAGTGGCCCGTGATAAGCTCGGACTTGTATATGAAGGAGAGATCCTGTTTAAAGATGAGAATTAGATGACCATTTGTATCCGATTGGATATGAATGGTCAATTTTTTTCTTTATTACCTAAATACGACAAAATATACCGAAGCCCCTGTGTATAATGTTCTTTACGATGCCATAGATGTGTGTATCCATCAGGACATTGCTGAATAGAAGGGGTGAACGGATATGAAAAGACAACCGGATATGGATAAAGAATCTTTCGCAAGTATTTTGCCGGATTACGGGAAGAGAAAATTGATGACCTACGCAGATTCGATTCGCGAACTGGCTTTAAATCTGGAAGACAGTGGAAATGAGGAACCAAGCGATAAAGCGTGCAGGGAGGCCATAGACAGAAGAGATATTCTCTGGCAGAAGAAGCTTTCGGAGAATAAAAGCCTGATGGTGGATCAGCTACGGGAAATGTCCAAGATTATGATGGAGCTTGCCAAAGAGAACCGGAGATGTGTGCCCATGAGCAGCAGGCGGTTCAAGCAGATCGCCCATGCATTTAAGGAAATGGAATTACAGTTAAAGAATCTGTATCTGATTGAGAATGAAAACGGGCGTACAGAAATATCGGTAACATTGAAAAGCAAAGGTAAAAATCCGCTTTCCTCGGACGAGGTTGGAGATCTGTTGTCTGTCCTTCTGGGAACACATCTAAGCAGCAGGCAGGACAACAGGTTCTTTTTATCGGAGGGTTTTGAAACCCTGTATTATGTGGAGGAATCGAAATTTCATACCCTGACGGGAGTAGCCAAGGCCGTAAAGGAAACGGAACAGATTTCCGGGGATAATTACAGCTTTTTCGAAATGGAAACAGGAAATCTTACGGCGGTATTATCGGATGGAATGGGCTCGGGGGACAAAGCCTGTGCAGACAGTACAATGGTGGTGGAGTTGGTGCAGCGTTTTTTAGAGGCAGGCTTCCGGATGGAAATGGCAATTCAGATGATTAACAGCACCCTGCTTTCCGGTGGAGAGCAGAGCAATATGTCAACGCTTGATGTGTGCAGCTTCGATCTGTACAGTGGAGAATGCCATTTCGTGAAGGTGGGAAGCTCCAGTTCCTATATCAAGAGGCAGCATCTGGTGGAACGGATTTCTTCCGGAAACCTGCCGCTTGGCATTTTTCAGAAGCCGGATGTGGAAAGCATTGGACGCACCCTGATGGATGGAGATTATATTATTATGATTTCAGACGGGGTACTTGATGCACTGTCACAGGGAATCGGAGAGGATATGCTGTCGGAATTTATAGGAAGCCTTACGGTGGAAAATCCGGGAGAGATGGCGAATACCATTTTGCGATACTGCATCCAGCAGTCCAGAGGACATATCCGTGATGATATGACCGTTATGGTGATCGGCATCTGGGAGAGGAATGAAGATGACCGGGTATCGTAATCTGTGTGACAAAAAGCTTTCCATTTCCTGCGAAATACATTATATTTAATGTATGGTTGAAGAAGTTTGGCAATATATGACACAATATCATATGGTGGAGCCGGGTGATGTGGTGATTGCAGGTGTTTCAGGGGGCGCGGATTCGGTCTGCCTCCTTCTTGTGTTGGAAAAACTGGCAGCGAAGCTTTCCATAACGATAGAAGCAGTTCATATTAATCATGGCATCCGCGCGGAAGCAGGAGAGGATGCGGAATTTGTCCGGAAGCTGTGCGAAGAACGGCAGATTCCTTTTCATCTGATCTGTGCAGACGTGGAGACACAGGCGAAGCGGGAAAAGCTGTCTGCTGAAGAGATGGGACGAAAGATCCGCTATGAAGCCTTCCGGCAGATTCTTGGTGAACGGAAGGGCAGGATTGCGGTAGCGCATAACAGCAATGACCGTGCGGAAACGATGCTGTTTCATCTGTTCCGGGGAACCGGTCTTGCCGGAGTATGCGGCATCCGTCCGGTACAGGGAGAAATCATCCGTCCGCTTCTTTTTCTTGAACGGAAGGAAATCGAACAGTGGTTACAGGAGCAGGAGATTCCCTTTTGTACGGATGCAACAAACCTGGGAGACGACTATACGAGAAACCGGATCAGGCATCATATTCTGTCTTATGCAGAGAAAGAAATTGTGCACGGAGCCACGGCCAATATGAATCGTGCGGCAAAACAGCTGCAGGAAGCCGATGAGTATGTAATGAGACAGACACTGGAGGCTGTGGAGCGGTGCTGTGTTTTTACGGAGCATCCGAACGCAGTTTCGGTGAAGCTTTCCCTGCTACAGAAAGAAGATCCATTTATCCGGAAGAGGATCCTTTTTTATGCCGTGTGTGAAATTGCAGGGCAGAAAAAGGATATTACGGAAGCGCATATCCAGAGTATTGATAAGCTTTTACAGGGGACGGGCAGTAAGGAATGTATGCTTCCTTATCAGGTTCATGTCTATAAACAGTATGAATGGGTAAAAATAGAAAAGAGGGAAGAGGAAAGAGGAATTTCACAGGAAAAATATACGGAATTACCGGAGCTGCCGGTTAAAATTCCCTCAGTTATGGATGTCCCTATGCTTGGAAGAGTGGAATTCCGGACATTTTCCTATGAAAAATCTCAAATTATTCCTCAAAAAACATATACGAAATGGTTTGATTATGATAGAATAACAAAGACTTTATTCCTCAGACCAAGACAGGCTGGGGATTATTTAACGATTAATCAACAGATGGGACGCAAATCCCTGCAGGACTACTTTGTAGATCAGAAAATCCCCAAAGAAAACAGAAATTCCCTGTATGTTCTTGCCATGGATCACCATGTGGTATGGGTTCCGGGGCTGCGGATCAGTGAGTTTTTTAAGATTACGGAACGTACAGAGCGTGTTTTGCAGGTGAGGGTTCTGTCACGGGAGCAGAACTAATAGAATAGTAAATGGTAACACCATTAGAGAAAGGAGTCATAGATATGGCTGAAAGAGTTAGGGTACTTTTATCAGAGGAAGAAGTAGATGCAAAAATTAAGGAGATTGGAGAACAGATCAGCAGGGATTATGCCGGCAGGAGTGTTCATCTGGTATGTGTCTTAAAGGGCGGAAGCTTTTTTATGTGTGAGCTTGCCAAGAGAATTACCGTACCGGTATCTTTGGACTTTATGTCCGTTTCCAGCTACGGAAGTGAAACAAAGTCAAGCGGTGTTGTACGAATTGTAAAGGATCTTGATGAGCCCCTGAAGGGGAAGGATGTCCTTGTTATTGAGGATATTGTGGATTCCGGACGTACGTTAAGCTATCTGCTTGAAATGTTAAGGGACAGAGGACCTGCAAGCCTTCGTCTGTGTACCCTGTTAGACAAGCCGGAGAGAAGAGTCACCGATGTACATGTGGATTATACAGGATTTGAGATTCCCGATGAATTTGTTGTGGGATATGGTCTTGACTATGATCAGAGATACCGTAACCTGCCTTACATTGGCGTAGTGGAGTTCGACTGATTATACAGAACTGATATAAGAAGTAAAGCGTTTTGGAAAGGAAAATAGTGTGAGAAAAAGTAGAGGATTAAGTGTATATTTCGTTGTGATGCTGGTTTTACTGGCATTGCTGATTATTCCAAGCTTTATGGACAATAACCGGATCGAATATACAAGAGGAGAATTAATGGAGGACCTGGAGGCAGGCCGGGTAGTCAGTGCAGACATTATGCCGAGCCGGCAGACGCCTACCGGTGAAGTGACCGTTACATTGCAAAGCGGTCTGGAAAAGACCTTATATGTTACGGATGTCAGTGAAATCGAACAGTTTCTGATTTCCTTTAACGTAGATCCCAATGTGGAAAAGGTACAGGAGGAAAACTGGTTCCTGACAAGTATTCTTCCGATGCTGGTGGCAGTTGTTGTGCTGATTGTATTCTTTACCATGATGAACGGACAGAACGGCGGAAGCAATGCCAAGATGATGAATTTCGGAAAGAGTCGTGCGAAACTTTCCATGGGCGACGGAACTGTAACATTGAAAGATGTTGCCGGTCTTCAGGAAGAAAAGGAAGAACTGGAGGAAATTGTGGAATTCCTAAAGGATCCTGCCAAGTTTACGAAAGTGGGGGCGAGAATCCCGAAGGGTGTTCTCTTAGAGGGTGCGCCCGGTACAGGTAAGACCCTGCTTGCAAAAGCGATTGCAGGAGAAGCCGGAGTACCGTTCTTTAGTATTTCCGGTTCGGATTTCGTGGAAATGTTCGTAGGTGTAGGTGCTTCCCGTGTGAGGGATCTGTTCGAAGAAGCCAAGCATCATGCACCCTGTATTGTATTTATCGATGAAATTGACGCGGTTGCCAGAAGACGTGGTACCGGTATGGGCGGCGGCCACGATGAAAGAGAGCAGACACTGAACCAGCTCCTTGTGGAAATGGACGGATTTGGCGTCAATGAGGGAATTATCGTACTTGCCGCAACAAACCGTGTTGATATTCTGGATCCGGCAATTCTTCGTCCGGGACGTTTTGACCGTAAGATTACCGTGAATCGTCCGGATGTGGCAGGCAGGGAAGAAATTCTCCGGGTACATGCCAAGAATAAGCCGCTTGCAGAAGATGTGGACTTAAAGAAGGTTGCACAGACAACAGCCGGATTTACCGGTGCAGATCTGGAAAACCTCCTGAACGAGGCTTCCATTGTTGCCGCAAAGGAGAACCGTACCTATGTGATTCAGAAGGATATCGAGAAAGCCTTTATCAAGGTCGGACTTGGTGTGGAAAAGAAGAGCCGTGTGATTTCGGATAAAGAAAAGAGAATTACAGCATTCCATGAAGCAGGTCATGCGATCCTGTTCCATGTGCTTCCGGATGTGGATCCGGTTCATATGATTTCCATTATTCCGACAGGTCTTGGCGCAGCGGGTTATACAATGCCCCTTCCGGAAAAGGATGAAATGTTCTTAACGAAGAGTCATATGCTGCAGGATATTATGGTTTCTTTAGGTGGAAGAATCGCAGAAGAAATTGTGTTCAATGATATTACAACGGGTGCTTCCAACGATATTCAGAAGGCAACCAAGACGGCGAGAAATATGGTAACCCGTTACGGTATGTCTGAAAAGCTTGGTGTGATTAATTATGAAAATGATGATGATGAGGTCTTTATCGGTAAGGACCTTGCCCATGCCAAGAGCCACAGTGAACTGATTTCAGGAAAGATCGATACCGAAGTCAAGGATATTGTCGATGACTGCTACCGCAAGGCAAAGGAAATCATCTTAGAGCATATGGATGTATTGAATAAGTGTGCAGAGCTTCTTCTTGAAAAGGAAAAGATTGGAAGAGAAGAATTCGAAGCATTGTTTGACAACAGAGAAAAACCGGTTACGGAGTAGGATACATTTGTCAATGAAATATATTTAGTGAAAATGCACAAAAAGTTAAAACGATTTTTGTAATATTTGTAAATCGTGAGTATTTACGCAAAAATAGGCATATGCTATTATACTACTTGTAACCCCCCCAATACATTATATAGTTTTTGCTATACCCCATAAGAAAGAAATACCTTCTCTAAAAAGGACAGTAATTATTTACTGTCTTTTTTACCATATAAAAACTCTGCCACTGTAAAGTGCAAAAGCAGAAAAATTTATAAATCATAAAAAACCACATTGACAGGAAAAAATGCAGTTGAAGGAAAGAATAAACTATGGATACAAAAAAGTTATCATTATGATGTTGATATCCGGGATATTATCCGTTGCAATTATTGGAGTGTTGTTCGCCAATATGATGCGGTATGTTGAAAAGGTACAGAGGGCAGACACAGCAGTAAAAATCTGCCGGGTTGATGTTAACGCAGCAGCAAGAAAT
>USDI01000100.1 GCA_900553305.1 uncultured Lachnospiraceae bacterium | reverse complement strand
TAATCGCTGCATTTCTCAATCTCCGCAAACAGTTCAATCCACTGCTGTCCATGGACTCCTAAAATACTCTGGTAAAGCTGTACCGGTGGAACAAAATCCAGTCCGTGTACATTTTCCACAATACTGGAAAGCCGTAGGGACAGTTTTTCCTTTGTACACTGAAAATAATAGACGAGATCGGAAATATCATATTGAAAAGTCCGCTGCAGTAATGCTTCCAGTCCGGAGTATCGTTCAAAATTCATGTACAATACCTTTGTTTTTTTTGACAGAATCTGTCCCAATGCAAAGGAAAAGGTTGTCTGCAGGCATCTTCCGACCGGAGTATAAATTCCGATCACTTTCATTTTTCTCATACATGACCTGACACATGATGAAGCTTTATCAGTCTCTTTTGCATAATGTGCCATCACCTCCCGGAAAATGGCTTCACAGGACTGATACTTATGAATATGTAACAGGGATTTGTTAAGACAGTCATTGCTTTCGCTCAAAATAATGATATGTGGAATGTTAAGGGCTTCCACCTCCCGTTGATATACATTTTCCGATATGAGAAGACATTCGATTTCTTCCTGCTTAGAATAGGCAAAGAACCGCTCCGGCTCTGTAAAAACATGAACCTGAAAGGGCAGATTTGACTTATTGCTGATGAATTCCATGAAACCATACGCATATCTTTCCTCGCTATCGAAAACTGCAAGGATTGGTTTGTCCAAAAAATACCTCCTTATGCTGTTTTAATGTGCGGTGTTACTGTTTGTTTACGCGTAAAAATTTGAAAAACGGAAGGATTTCTTCCAAAAGAGTCTGATTACGAACGTAATCTTATGACCACTTTATTTTGTAAATTGAATTATAGATGAGGAGGTAATAAATGTAAATACTTTTTCGTTAAAAAATTTATTTTTAGTAAAATGTCATAATAAAACATAGAAATTTATGGCATATAGAGCACAAACCCCGGGGATCCCAAGCAGTCCAGAGGTCACAAAGGTAAACAAGTTCATTCCCACATCACACAACGGAAAATCAGTAATGACAAAATGATTGACCACGAAGATCGTGCAAAGTCCCATCAGTCCCCGCAAAACAAAGTTTAAAAATTTCTCCAGCATATCCTGTCCTCCCTTTCTCTTCCATCGTATGTATAAGATTCCTGTTTTATGCTTATACTCATAGAACAACAGGTAATTTTTTCCTAAACAATTACATAGGATATAAAAATAACAGAAGGGGAATGAAGTTATGAAAATGTATTTCGGCAGAACAAATGCTGCAAACCGTACAATCAGTGAGCATGAAATGAAAAGAAATGCGCTTTTATCCGATCTTGAAAAAACAAAACGGGCACTGGAAATTGCCTACTCCGGTTTCGACAATGTCACAGAACCCGATTTAATCGATTGCTATATCTATGAAGTAAATGCCATTATGAAACGCTATCAGTTCCTTATGGCGCAGGCTGATTTACTTTGCTCAAACCCGCAGACCGCGGAGACTTCCCTCATTGCTGAGGCTCTCCATTAACTGATTTTTTCCATAAGTAAGTCCTGCATAAACAGTCTGTGTATTCTCCATAACAGAATCGGAGGTATCTTCCCTGCTGACCGCAGCATAAGCATCGTGAAGCTTACGCATCATCTTTTCTACCTCAGCAAGCTCCTTCGTACTGTTATGGAGCTTTGCTTTGGATAAAAGCTTCACAGCATATACATAGAGACTGAGGAGATTGCCCGCAAGAACATAATCCATATGCAGGGAAGCCATCAGCTCACGAATACAGTTCTCTGCCTTGCGCAGGGATCCCGCAAACAACCCGGTATCACCATCCGCATGAGCAGTCCTTGCGTCTTCTATGTAAGTCAGCAGCATTTCATAAATAATTACTACAAGCTCTGATTTATTCGCCTGTGAAATGCGCAACGTATAATTCTGTTTCATTTCCTTTGTCATCCGATCATCACCTCGTTACTCGTAACTGTTCCGTATCGTTACTTTGATTCCCTTATTGTAAAAGCTGCAGTACCTGGGACGGACGTTCATTGGCCTGTGCAAGCATGGAAGTACTTGCCTGGGACAAAATCTGAACGGTTGTGTATTCGGTCATTTCCTCTGCCATATCCACATCCATGATTCTGGAATAAGCAGCCGTCATATTTTCACTGGATACATCCAGATTGTTCACCGTATGCTCCAGGCGGTTCTGATATGCGCCCAGACGGCTCCTGCTGGCAGATACATACTTAATCGCTTCGTCTACCTTGTCAATTCCTTCGTTCGCTCCCTCTGCGGTACTTAAATCTACGTTTGAAATTCCCATATTCTCTAAGGACATCTTTGGAATACGGATGCCAAGCTGCTGTCCTTCATTTGCTCCGATCTGCATATCCATGGCACAAAAGCCTTCCAAATCCAGATTAAGACCGGTAAATGAAGTATCATTTGTCAGGCGCAGCTTTAACTCAAAATTACCGGATCCGGCAATTGTCACAATATTTCCATCAATCGAAGTTACATCTGCATCCTGCGGAAAGCCATTTCCAAAAGTCTTCGTGGTTACTTCCTTAATGGTTCCATCCGTATTATATTCAACACCCAGTTTATTGATCGTATAGGTTCCGGTCAGAATCTCATCACTATAGTAAGCCACCTTGGCATTCTGCTTGTTGCTGTAGCCTCTTAAGTCAAAGGATCCGTCCAGAATGGTCTGACCGTTAAACTCTACTGTTTCGGAAATTCTGGTAAGTTCCTGCTTTAACTGACTTGCTTCATCCTGAATCAGCTTACGGTCATCATCCGTAATAGTCCCGGTACTTCCCTTTACGGCAAGCTCATTGATTCGCTGTAAAATCTCATGCATTTCGGACATCGCACCATCCGCGATTTCAATAATGGAAATGCCGTCTCCGGCGTTATCACTGGCCTGATCGAGTCCCTTGATCTGTGCATTCAGTCTCTTGGACATTGCAAGACCCGACGGATTATCCTTGGCATTGACGATCTTAAGTCCGGAGGACAATCTTGCAAGGGAAGCCTGCAGGCGGTTATCGTTCCGGTTTAATGCGTTATTTGCAATGACTGCTGATGCGTTAAAATTAATTCTCATATGCTCTTCCTTTCTGTATCCCCAGTCTGTCTGACAAACTCAATAAACGTTTTCGCTGCCCGATAGAGTTGTGCGGAGTCTGCTTTGCTGTCTGATTTTTGTTCTTTCGTCTGGTTTTTATTAAAATCCTTAAGATTTAAGCCACTGGTCTTCGTGAAATAAATTGCCCCCGGCTGAATCTCTTCCCGGGTAAGCTGTTCTTTCCACTCATCCTTATGCTCTTCTAAAAGTGCTCTTCCTACTTCCTTCTCACAGGTACAATAGCCGCTCAGTCCCTGTTCGGTCATTCTGAATTCCGCTGCTGTCTTCCCAAAAGGCTCCGAGGTAAATGTAATTGCTACCTTTCCCTCTTCCTCTGCGTTATGAATCACCTTTAAATTAATCGCCGTAAGTGTTCCATCGATCTCAAGCGGTATCTCATAATTCTCTTCTCTTGCCAGAGATTTCATCAGACCCATCTGCTTATAAAATCCGGTCATGCTGCGAATGTCTGAAGAATATCGGATATGGTCATCTTCCGGATCAAAGGCCTCCTGTTCAAACGTATCCTGAATTTCTTCTGTCATTTTCTCGTAGGTCTGTGCCGTTTCTTCCCGGCTGTTCATATGCCGCAGGATTTCTTCGCCATGCTTTGCAATGAAATTCTGTTTTTCCTCTTTATTTTTCAGAAGATCATTCATCTTCCGGAAGCTTTCAGCAGATGCGTTTAACAGGGTATCCATTGCCATCAGATGATCTGCGGTAACGGACTGTCCATAATCACTTAACTGCTGCAGTACATCGACTTCACACTTATAGGCATTTCTTACTTCCTCATAAAGCTCCTGCTCGTATTCTTTCTGCGCTTCCTCACTTCCTGCCTCATCCAAAAGCGTATAAAAATCTGCGGTGTCTCCGGCATAACCTTTTTCAATCTGGGAAGTAATGGATTCGATCGCACTTTCTTTGGCCGTCACACCACCAAAGTTATTATCCACCCGGTAATCCAGCTTCCTGGATGCTTCCTTTTTCGTACTGCGCAGAGCCGTGAGCAGGTTTTCAAGTGTCAGCTCCATATCTGCCTGCATGGCCGCTCCCAGGGGAGCCGCATCGTTCTTTTCGATCTGATGCATCAGACGGTAAATACCGATGTATGCGCTGCGCTCCTCTTCGGTAATATCATGATCCTGTTCCAGCCTGTATAAGAACTTGCTGTAGGATTCCATGTCATCTGCGGTGTCTTTATTTTCTTTTAAGAACGTATCCAGATCCTCTAATTTCATGGAAATGGGATTCACACCCTTACGGATCATCTGTAATACCTTACCCGGCTTCATCTCACGGATGACACCGGTCAGCAATGTATCCTTTTCCTTGACCTTCGTAATGTTCTCTTCGTTAATTTCCATCTGGTTGTAACCAAGGATCCGGACCGCTCTGCGGTTTTCCTCGGTTGTTGCAAGGTTCAGTTCGTCAAGAAGATCATCCACATTCCGGAAAGCCTTTGTAATCTGATCGCCCAGATCCTTTCTCGGTGCGGTCATCAGCTCTTCGTAGCTCTGGGATGCCTTTTCATAAGTACGGCGCTGCGCTTCTCCGGTATCCGCGATCTCCTTTAACGTATCCTCAGGTTCAATCTGTTCCACGAAAGAGACCGGTGCGGTACGGATACTCTGGATGAGCTCCATGGACTGGTCAAACAGGGATAACTTCTCTTTCGCCTGAACCACGTCCTCTTCCCCTGTCAGGCTTAAAGAAAGCTGATCCTCAAGCTGCTTTAAGAGCTTCACCGTTTCTTCAACCGAAGCCGTATCCAACTGATATCCGCTTCGTAATAATTTCAAATTGGCTTCAAAGGACATCTGAAGTCTGGTCTCTTCCAACTGACGCTTCCCCCGGACTTCCTCCAGATAGGTTTCCTTACGGGTAAGGTCTGCATTTTTCACCGGAATGCCATCTGCAATCGCTGCGGTCACACTGTTGAGATAGTCCTCCATGTGGATCGGAAACTCAATCGTTTCGAGCTTATGTAAGCGCTGCATGGATTCCTCATCCAATGGAATTCCCTTTTCAATCAGCCACTGTGCCTGCCCGATGGTTTCTTCGGATACTTCCAGTCCGGCATCTTTGATCACCTTTACGATCTGGGGAAGCAGTGCTTCCAGATCAATCTGTTCGGGCTTCTTCGCATAATAGCCGTTCACGGTTCCATCCGCATAATAGCCTGTGCCCTGACGGCTGCCATTCTGCGGTGCAGAATATTGTGCGGTATAAAGATCCTCCGGCGTGGGTTCCATCCGGTTTTCCAACATGTACTTCTCCGAACCCTCCGAAAGCTCTGAAATATTCTTAATCTGTTCATAAGTATCGGTTACGGCCCGCACATTCTCTTCGGTCAGTGGAATGTCACGGTCGCGGAACTGATCTTTCAGTTCATTGGCAAAGCTTTCTGACCCCGTGATCTTGCAAAGTTCTTCGTCACTTAAAGTATCGGTATACCCGACCACCTCTGTTCCACCCTTTACAAGTGCCGCTTTTATATGATCGACAATGGTCACAACCGTGTCAATTTCCGTACTTCCCGGATGAAAGCCTTCCTTTTGCAGCTTCGCAAAATCTTCATCGGACATACAATTAGACATTACTGCCATATAGTCACGACGAGCCTGAATATCCTCTTGTCCCGCCATCCGCATAACCTCTTCTGCGGTCCTTCCGTGACCTGCGTAAGCGCTGTTATCCGTAACTGTGCCAGAAATGTCTAATGCAAATGAACTTCTTCCTGCCCGTTCTGCGTTCCGGGTGGAAGCACGGTATGCAGTTGTGGCTCTGTCAACATTTATACTTGGCTTTGCGGAATCCGTTTCCGCACCAGGAAAATAAACGTTCATAGAGTAAATCTCCTAAAAAGGTAATTAAAAATAAGGGCGAATGCTTTCACATTCACCCTTTATTTCGGCATATTATTTTGATTTCTTAACCATTTCCCTGATTTAAAAATAAACCGGGCAGATGACCTAAAACACAAAGATCAGCGCACTGTACGGAGGCAGATCCAGGGTCAGGCTGTAATTACGGTAATCACAGCTTTCCTTTACTGAAGTGATTTCCGCAGGTACTTCCATACCCTGTCCTCCAAACCGGACATCATCACTGTTTAACAAAAGCTTATATTTCTTTTTCTTCGGGACACCGACCTTGTAATTCTCCCATTTCATCGGAGTCATATTAATGATAAACATAAGGTTATTCTTACCATTGGATGCCTTACGGAAAAAGCTGTATGTACTTCTGTCCTTATCATCACAATTCAGCCATTCAAATCCGTCCCAGCTGTTATCAATCTCATACAGGCACGGATATTTGTTGTAAAGCTCCAGTAAATTCTTCACATAATCATGAAGTCCCCTGTTCAGATCCTCCTGAAGAAGGAACCAGTCAAGCTCCCTTGCTTCACTCCACTCTCTTTCCTGTCCGAAGTCCTGTCCCATGAACAGAAGCTTCTTACCGGAATGACCAAGCATATATGCATAGCCCGCACGGAGATTCGCATATTTGTCGGTCTTATATCCGGGCATCTTATTGACCATGGAGCACTTCAGATGAACGACCTCATCGTGTGACAGGGGAAGAATATAATTCTCACTGTCATTATAGGTCATGGCAAACGTCATGGCATAGTGGTTATCCTTACGGAAATACGGATCCAGCTTCATATATTCGCAGAAATCATGCATCCATCCCATGTTCCACTTAAAGGAAAAATCAAGTCCACCGTCTTCTATCTTACCGGTTACCTTGGGCCAGGCGGTAGATTCCTCCGCAATTGTAAGGAATCCGGGATACGTTCCACGGACAACGGAATTCAGATGCTTAAAGAATTCAATGGCTTCCAGATTCTTGTTATCCCCATATTTGTTGGGAACCCACTGCCCCTCTTTCTTTCCGTAATCGAGATAAAGCATGGATGCAACCGCATCGACACGGATTCCATCAATATGGAACTTACGGATCCAGAATAATACATTGGCAATCAGGAAGTTCTTTACTTCCGTCTTTCCGTAATTAAAAATCTTGGTTCCCCAGTCCGGATGTTCTCCCAGACGCGGATCCGGATGTTCAAAAATACATTCTCCATCAAACCGTCCAAGTCCATGGGCATCGGTTGCAAAGTGAGCCGGAACCCAATCCAGAATTACACCGATGTGATGCTTATGCAGCTGATTGATGAGATACATGAAATCGTCCGGCGTTCCGTAACGGGAGGTCGGTGCATAGTATCCAGTCACCTGATATCCCCAGGATCCATCAAACGGATGCTCAGCAATTCCCATCAATTCAATATGAGTATATTTCATTTCTGTCAGGTATTCCACAATGCGGTCTGCAAACTCACGATAATTGTAGAATCCCTGCTCTTCCGGACGTGGATGACGCATCCAGGAACCAATATGACACTCATAAATTGCCATTGGCTCTTTATTATAATCCTTCAGATCACGTTCCTTCATCCACGTGGTATCTGTCCAGCGGAACTTTGTCAGATCCGTTGTTCTTGACGCGTATGCCAGTATAGCAATGCACTGG
>USDI01000099.1 GCA_900553305.1 uncultured Lachnospiraceae bacterium | reverse complement strand
GTATCGAAAGGAGAACCAACAATGAGAATCAATGAGATTGCGGCTGCCGGAAGCCCGAAGAGTAAGATGATTTACCACGAAAATCCGGAAATGTTACATGTGAATACCTTGGCACGGCATTCCTATTTTATTCCGTTTGCGAAGGGACAGGATCCTTTTGCAAAAAGAGAGGAATCAAAAAGCTTCGAGCTGTTGAATGGAGACTGGAGCTTCCGGTATTTTGACAGCATTCTGGATCTGGAGGACGATTTTCTTTTTGTGGAAAGTGAGAAGACGATTCCGGTACCGTCCAACTGGCAGTTATATGGATATGACAAGCCGCAGTATACGAACGTGGCCTATCCGATTGTGTTTGATCCGCCGTTTGTTCCGGACGATGATCCGGTCGGCATCTACAGCAGAGAGTATTCTTATGTAAAAGATGATAAAGACCGTATTCTGGTATTCGAAGGTGTGGATAGCTGTTTCTATTTATATATTAATGATACATTCGTGGGATATTCGCAGGTATCTCATGCAATTTCCGAGTTTGATATTACCGGTTTCCTTAAAGAGGGCGAGAATAAAATTACTGTAGCTGTCCTGAAATGGTGTGACGGCACTTATCTGGAAGATCAGGACAAGATCCGTCTCTCCGGTATTTTCCGTGATGTGTATGTGTTAAGCCGTCCAAAGGAAAGACTGGAAGACTATCAGGTAAAAACCATTCTTTTAAAGAAGGGAGAACCGGCGCAGTTTGAGATTGCGGTAAAGGGCTGTGATGTGCAGGCGGTGCTTTCCGATCCGGAAGGAAAAGAGGTCTGCCGGTTTGAGGTAAAGAATGGAGAAAAGATTACTGTACCGGTTGCAGATCCCGCATTATGGTCCGCAGAAGATCCAAAGCTGTATGCGCTTACTCTGACAGCCGGGGAAGAAGTCATTGGAGATAAAGTGGGCTTCCGCAAGATTGTTGTTGAAAACGGTGTGGTAAAGATCGATGATGTGCCGGTGAAATTCCGTGGCGTGAACCGTCATGACAGCTATCCCGAAACCGGATATGTATGTTCCGTTGCACAGATGGAGAAGGATCTTGTACTGATGAAGCAGCATAATATCAATGCAGTGAGAACCTCCCACTATCCGAATTCTCCGTTGTTTTACCAGCTGTGTGACCAGTATGGTCTGTATGTCATTGATGAAAATGATATGGAATCCCATGGCTGTGTGGAGGTTTATAATGATCTGACCGGTTATGGAAGCAACGGTTATCAGGGAATTGCCCTGCTGGCATCCGATGAGCGGTTTAAGAAGGCAATTCTGGACCGGACCGAGGCACTGGTAACGAGAGATTATAACCGTCCCTGTGTCGTGATGTGGTCATTGGGAAATGAAAGCGGATATGGAACCAATATGCGGGCGGCCGCAGAGCTGGTGAAAAAGTTGGATGATACGCGGCTCGTACATTATGAAAGTACATTAAAGCTGGATGAGACCTCCGATGATGTTCTGGATCTGGTATCCGAAATGTATACCTCTACAGAGGATATGAAGAAATATCTGGAAAAGGAGGAAGAGACAAGACCGTTTATCCTTTGTGAATACTGTCATGCGATGGGAAACGGCCCTGGTGATCTGGAGGACTATCATCAGACATTCCATTCAAGTGAACGGTTCTGCGGAGGTTTCATCTGGGAATGGAGTGATCATTCCGTGATTCTGGGAGAAACACCCGACGGGAAGCCGAAGTACGGCTATGGCGGTGACTGGGGTGAGAAGCACAATGATGGCAATTTCTGTATGGATGCACTGACCTATCCGGACCGGACACCCCATACAGGACTTTTGGAAACAAAACAGGTGTACCGTCCGATCCGAGTGGAAAAGGGCGTAAAGACCGGTGAGTTTGTTCTTCACAATTTATTGGAGCATGTGGATCCGGGAACTTATCTGGAAGGAACCTATGAGATCTCTTATGACGGAGTTGTTGTCTCCGGTTCTGTTTTTGAATTCCATATGGAGCCGCTTGGCAGCACCACGATTGAGGTTCCGGAGGTAAAGGATTTTGAGGAAGAGGAAGCCTATATCCGGTTTGTTTTCCGGACAACGAAAGCCCTTCCTTATTGCGAAAAGGGATATGAGGTCTGCTTCGACCAGCTGCAGATCAGCGAACCAGAAGCTGCGGATCTGACAGCAGGAAAAGAAGCGGATAAATCAGCTGCAGAGAAGGCATCGGCACAGAAGGCAGTAAAAGATCATGCAGCAACAGACAATATGGTAACGGAGAAAGCAGTGTCAGGTGATGCGAAGGTCACAACAGAGCCATTCACGGTTACGATAGATTTTGGCAGTGTCTCCTATCGATTCAATAAGAGAATTTCTGCGATCGATTCCATTCGTTGTGAAGGAAGGGAAATTCTGGAAAAGCCGGTAGAATTTAATTTTTTCCGTGCACCGGTAGATAACGATGTCATGAAGCAGGACTGGTATCGTGCGCACTTGAATGACAGTATTGCAAAAGGCTATGGTGTGAAGGTAGAGCAGGAAGGAGCCGAGGTCATCCTTACACAGCGTCAGTCCTTTGGCTGGAGCATTTATCAGCCGATTGCCTATATGGATGTGAAGTATGTCTTTGCAAAAGAGGGCGTGGACATTCACTGCGAAGTAGAAACCGGGAACAAGGTGCCGTTTCTTCCGAGATTCGGACTCCGGATGTTTGTATCAAAGGCATTTGAGAACGTATCTTATTATGGATATGGTCCTTATGAAAGCTATATTGACAAGCATCAGGCAAGTTATATGGGCAACTTCGAGGCAAAGGTAAGTGAGATGCATGAGGATTATATCCGTCCGCAGGAGAATTCTTCCCATTACAACTGTAAGCATATGAGCATTTCCGATGGAGATGTAAAGCTTACCTTTACACATCAGGACGGCTTTTCCTTCAATGCCTCTAAGTATACGCAGGAAGAGCTTGCTGTGAAAAAGCATAACTTCGAACTGGAAGAATGCGGACAACATGTACTTTGCGTAGATTATAAAATGGCGGGCGTTGGCTCCAATGCCTGTGGGCCACAGCTTGCCGAGAAGTACCGGCTGCCACTGCCGAAGTTTGAGGCTGACTTCCATATGACGGTTGAAAAACTGTAAAAATACTCAGATAAAACAAATATTTGAAATTAAAATATAAGAACTATTCAGATATATGAAAATAGGCTGCCGGAGAGAAATTCTCATCCGGCAGCTTATTCGTTCTATTCATATACAACTGCAAAATTTGCGGCTATTCCGTACAGGTTGAAGCACTTGCTGCCATATCACTCGTGCACGAAGAGCCTGCATGAGCACTCCTTGTTCCGTATGTGGTTTCTGAATATTTAAAACTGAATATCCACCTCCACAGGGCAGTGATCGGAACCGAAAACCTCGGTATGGATGGCTGCCTTTTCCAACTGGTCATCGAGGCGTTTCGAGGTGATGAAGTAGTCAATACGCCATCCGGCATTCTTTTCTCTTGCCTTAAAGCGGTATGACCACCAGGAATAAATGCCCTCGGCATCCGGATAAAAGTGACGGAAGGTGTCCGTGAATCCGGCATTTAAAAGGGTTGTCATTTTGCTGCGTTCTTCATTGGTAAAGCCTGCATTCTGACGGTTGCTCTTGGGATTTTTCAAATCAATCTCTTCGTGTGCAACATTTAAGTCGCCACAAAGAATAACCGGCTTTTTCGCATCCAGTTCCTGCAGATAAGCAAGGAAAGCATCCTCCCAAGTCATACGGTAGGGGAGGCGTGCCAGCTCATTCTGGGAATTCGGAGTGTAGCAGGTGACGAGGTAGAACTGGTCGTATTCCAGTGTGATGACACGACCTTCGTGATCATGTTCTTCGATTCCTATGCCGTAGGAAACAGACAGCGGCATTTCCTTAGCAAAAATCGCAGTACCGGAATAGCCCTTCTTTTCCGCATAATTCCAATATTGCTGATAGCCGGGGAGATCAAGGTCGATCTGTCCCTCCTGCAGCTTGGATTCCTGGATACAGAAGAAATCCGCATCAATTTCGTTAAAAAAATCAAGAAAACCTTTTTGCACACAGGCGCGAAGGCCGTTTACATTCCAGGAAATAAATTTCATAATGAGCACTCCTTGTCATTGGATTATAGGATTAACCGTAGTTACAGGTTATTGGAATTTGTGTTATGAACCTTACATATTCCTTATATATTATATAGGAGGTCAGAGGAGTTAGGCAATAGAGGGAATAAAATACTTTAGTAATATCTTAAGTGTGAAAAAAATGTGTAATTATGCAATCAATGCTTGCATTTTTTATTTGAAGTAATATAATTATGATGAGAAGTACTAAAGTACCAGGCGCTAAACCATGCCTGACAACCCGTAATTGTAGTTTTAAAGAGTGAGGGATTCCAGTGAAAGATCAGGATGTAACAAAAAGAACACTCCTTATTATTGAAGATGATGAAATTAACTGCCAGATTCTTACCGAAATATTGGAAGAGAAATATTCCGTGATCACCGCACAGAACGGGAAGGAAGGTTTGGATCTGTTAAAGAGATACGGACAGCATATATCGGCCATTATGCTTGATATCCAGATGCCGGTTATGGATGGCTATGAATTTCTGGAACTGGTTGGATGTGATGCTGTTCTTTGCAAGATTCCGGTTATCGTAACGACCGTTCTTGACAACATTCAGGATGAAGTACGATGCCTGGAGCTTGGCGCGGCCGACTTTATTGTGAAGCCTTATAACCCGAAGCTGATTATGGTGCGTGTGGAGAACATTATCCGGCTTCGTGAATGTGACTGCCTCATTTCTGAACTGGAAATAGATGCGCTTACCGGATTTAAGAATCGTAAGGCTTATTACCAGGATATTGAGAAGATTGAAAATGATGAGGTAAAGAGCGGAAAACATGTCGGAGTTGCCTTTGCCGATATCAATGGATTGAAAAGTACCAACGACCGGTCAGGACATGAAGCAGGGGATAAACTGATCTCCCGCATTGCTGAAACAATTGCTGAGGTGTTCCCGCATGCGAATAAATATCGTCTTGGCGGTGATGAGTTTGTGGTTTTATCCTTTGAGGAAAGTGAAGAAGCTTTCAGGGAGAAAATCAGGCAATTGGAATCCAGATGGAAGGGCGGATGTTCCGCAGCAATTGGAAGTGTATGGCTGGATGAGGCGAGAAAGCTGGAACAGAACGTGGCACTTGCAGATAAGGAAATGTATCGTGATAAGAGCCGGTATTATGAGAACAAGATGCATGACCGGAGACGTACACTGAATGTAAACACCGAAGATATCCTGAAGCGGGTAGAGGCTGTTGCAGAGTTCCTGCCGGGAGGTTTCTTTATCTATCGTGCTGATGAAAAGGAAGAGCTGATTACCGTTAATACGGAGCTTTTGAGGCTGTTTGACTGTGAGACGGAAGAGGAATTCCGTGAATTTACAGGCAATTCGTTCAAGGGAATGGTACATCCGGATGATCTGAAGCTTGTGGAAAGTGATATTTCCGATCAGATCAAGAAAGAGAATGATATCGACCGTGTCAGATACCGGATCCTATGCAAGGATGGAACGGAGAAGTATGTAATTGATTATGGAAGATTCGTCCATACAGAGATGTATGGCGATGTATATTATGTATTTATGAATGATATTCCTCAGGACTAGAAAATTGACACATTTCTTTATAAATTATTCCTATCCGGATCAGGGATTATCCGTTACAATATAGTCAGAAAGACTTTGAGGTGGCCAGAATGATCCGGATGGAAATTGCATTGATACTGATTCTTATATTTGTGGCATGTATGTATTTTAGTGCGGAGAGAAAGCACTCCATGCTGCATAGAACGTTTTCTGTACTTCTGGTTGTCGTAATCGGACATCTGATTTTTGATGCGGTTACGATCTATACCGTAAATCATCTGAATACCGTGCCGAGAATATGGAATGATATCTGCCACCGGATCTTTGTAGGTTCGATGGCTTTTGTGGTGTATATGTTTTATGAGTATATAGCGGTTCTGGTACAGGAAGAGACCGGAAAAAGACGAAAGCTTGATATAGCGGCGCAGATATTTCTGGTTGCGGCTGAGATTGGAGCAATGATACTTCCCATAGAATATACGGAAACTCCGGCCGGTAATTATTCTTCCGGATACTATGCTTATGTAGGCTATGTCGGTGTTGCATTTTATCTTGTGCTATGTATAGGAATGCTGTTTGTCAACTGGAAACAGCTTCATCCGAAAAAGCGCTTTGCCATAGGGGCTGCGCTGAGTGTGGAGTTTACGGTCTGCCTGCTGCAGGGACTGCATCATACCTGGCTGATCAGTGGAATGGGAATGACGCTGATGACGCTGGCCTTTTATCTGACACTGGAGAATCCGGATATTGTACGGGCAGAGCTTACGGAACAGAAGATGTCCATGCTGTATCTGAAGAGTCAGGTGAATCCGCATTTCCTGTATAACACGCTTGATACAATCCGTATCCAGGCACAGCTCGATGGAAATAAAAAGGTTGCGGATCTCCTGATGAAGTTGGTTGATTTCTTCCGGTTAAGCGTTAAGGTAGACCAGCCTATGGTGACTCTTGATGATGAACTGGAGCTTCTGGAAGCATATATGGATCTGATGTGTTACCGTTATCCGAAGCTTTACTGTACCTATGATATTGATCCGGAGCTTGGAGGAGAGAAGGTCCCGAATTTTATTCTGCAGCCGATTGTCGAGAATAGTCTTCTCCATGGGCTGAAAAACAAGGGGTATCAGGGGGAACTTCTTATTTCGGCGAAACAGATCGCAAAGGGCATGGAAATCTGTATTCGTGACAGCGGAAGCGGATTTGAAGAAGGAAAGAAGAAGGAGATCGATGAAATGCTGCTTCATTATAACCGTCAGGAGGCAAGGCTCGAGGGAAACAGCATTGGGATCCTGAATGTCCAGAAAAGGATCAAACTGTTGTGTGGAAGGGAATATGGACTCTGGTACACAGAGAATGAAGATGGCGGTGTGACGGCACATCTGACATTTCCGGTAAAAAGGAGCAGCCGATGAAAAGATTACGCGTACTGTTGGTGGATGATGAGATTATGATCCGGGAGGGCTTTAAAAAGCTTTTTGACTGGGAAGCACATGATTGTGAGGTGGCAGGGGAAGCTGCCGATGGAATGGAGGCATTGACTAAGATTGATACCCTGAAGCCGGATATCGTAATTATGGATATTAATATTCCAATTATGAAAGGACTTAAGGTCATTCAGACGAGCCGCCTGAAATATCCGGATATGGCATTTGTGATTGTGTCCGGATATGATGACTTTACCTATTGCAGAGAGGCACTCCGGCTGCAGATTACGGATTATATGCTGAAGCCGGTGAATTATGATGAGTTTGGCAAATGTATCGATAATCTGAGGATTTCCATGTTTGAAAGCAGGACAAGGAAGGGAGATCCCGATATGGAGGAACAGCCGATGCTCGGGATTGTCCGGTATATGCAGGAGCATCTTTCGGAAGAGATCAGTCTTACGGTGCTGGCCGAAGAATTTCATCTCAGTGCACAGTATATCAGCCAGCTGTTCAAAAATGAAATCGGGGTTAATTTCCTGACTTATCTGACCAGTATCCGGATGGAGCAGGCCAGAAAACTGCTGTTGTCCACATCTCTTTCCATTGCGGAGATTTCAGAGAAAACCGGATACAGTGATTACCGTGTGTTC
>USDI01000098.1 GCA_900553305.1 uncultured Lachnospiraceae bacterium | reverse complement strand
ATTTCTTCATGGAAAGAACGGATGCGGTAAGTCGAGCCTGATTCATGCAATTTTAGGAGAGCAGGGGATGATCCAGGAGGGAATACTTCAGGTTGGATCCGGGCTTGTGATTTCCTATATTAATCAGGACACTTCCCATTTAAGAGGAAGTCTTAAAGCGTATGCCAAAGCACAGGATCTGGACGAAAGCCTGTTTCTTTCCATATTAAGGCAGCTTGACCTGGAGCGGGTACAGTTTCAGAAGAATCTGGAGGACTATTCCGAGGGACAGAAGAAGAAGGTGCTGATAGCCGGAAGTCTGTTAAAACCGGCACACCTTTATATCTGGGATGAGCCTTTAAACTATATTGATGTGTTTTCCAGAATGCAGATTGAAAAGCTGATTTTGCAGTACCGGCCAACGATGCTGATTGTAGATCATGATGTGCGTTTCCGCGAAAAAATTGCAACAAAGGTTTACGAGATAGAAAAAGGTTGAACGGATCGATAACATGTTGTATGTTTAATATTAGGATCGCATATTTGATGGATTACGGGTATTTCCTGTAGAAAATCATATCAGGGAAATACAATACAGATGAGGGAGAGAACATGAAGAGAAAAATTATTGCAATGTTACTTGCAGTCAGTATGTTACTTGCATCTACGGGATGCAGCGCTTATGGTCAGGCCCTGAAGCTTGCAGAGAATTATGAGCCGGCTGTAGTGGAAGAGGATATAGAAGAGGTAGAATTTCCTGATGAAGAGGAAATTCTGGATGAAGATATTCTGGATGAAGATATTTGGAATGATGAGGAATTCTTTGAAGAAATGGAAGAGGATATTACGGAAGCAGAGGATGCAACAACCGTAACCTTTGAAAATGGGAAGTCCTTTCAGTTAACCGAAGCTGCCATTAGGGTTGAGAGTGATGTGAAAATTGGCTATGAGCTGCAAGGAACAGCATCCATTCTGGAAGTTGGAGTGTTCACAGATTATCCGGCGTCTGAGTTCGCAGAGAATATGAGCGAATTGATGAAGGAAAATTCCGGGGAAGTACCTTTCGTGGATTACCATGAGGAAGGAATCTACATTACCGGCATTATGGAAGATCTGCTTATGCTTTCATTCATTCGTGAGGATGGTGAAGGTCAGACCTATCTTTTAACGGTGTATACCATGGATACCGACAATGCACTGGATATTACGAATAGCATTATTTCCGACTTTCTGGCAAGCGGAATTGCCGGATATGCTGTGCGTACGGAGTATGGAGAAGCAATTACCGAGCTGAATGAGGACGAATTGTATTACACCATTCCGGGCGATTATACGTGCACCTATAGCTGTGAATACTTCAACAGCTTTGATAACGGAGATTACCAGGCTACGTTGTATGAAAAGCAGGATGATGAGTTGGAGCGTTTCCTTGATGGAGAAACGGATACTTATTTTGGAACTTATCAGTTAGAGGAGATTGGAACGTTAGACAGTTCCCATGGAACCATTCATATCGTGGAAGGGGAATCCGATGGTATTTATCAGTACTTTGCAGCCAGTGAGGATGGAACGGTAACGATGTTCTTTACTGCGGATTATGCATACCCGATGACGTTAGAGGAATGTGAACAGCTTATCCAGAGCTTTATTTCATAGTATAACAGGAGTATAACAATGAATCATCCGATCGAAGAGATCATTCTGGCTTCGGGTTCGCCGCGGCGGAAGGAATTACTGCAATGGATTGGGATTCCATTCCGGGTAGTGAAAAGTGAATGTGAAGAGATTACAACGAAGAAAGAGCCATGTGATGTGGTGATGGAGCTATCACAGCAAAAGGCCTTTGATGTATATTCAAAATTAAGTGAAGCAGAGCGGAGAGGCAGGCTGGTTCTCGGAGCTGACACGATTGTTGCCATTCACGGTAGGATTCTTGGCAAGCCAAAGGATCAGCAGGATGCCATTTCCATGCTGCAGGAGCTGAGTGGAAAGATTCATCATGTTTATACCGGTGTTACTCTTTTATGGGAGGATGCGTCGGGACAGATGCAGCGGAATACGTTTTATGAGGATACAGAGGTTGAAATGTATCCGATGAGCATGCAGGAGATTGAGAATTATGTGGCAACCGGTGAACCGATGGACAAGGCCGGAGCTTATGCCATTCAGGGAGGCTGCGTGATTTATATCAAGGAAATCCGCGGAGAATACAGCAATGTAGTAGGACTTCCGGTGGCAAGACTTTATCAGGAATTAAGTCGTATGGAAAGCAATGAACAATCGGCTGATTCGGAATAAATAACGAAGAACAGGAGATGGAAAATGAGTTATTTACGGATCCGTGCGGCTGCCATAGAGGATGCTGCGGAATTACTGGAAATTTATAAACCTTACGTGGAACATACGGCAATTACCTTCGAATATGAGGTGCCGTCTGTGGAAGAATTTGCAGCGCGTATTACGAAGACCCTGCAGAAATATCCCTATCTTGTGGCAGAGTACGAGGGCAGGCTGATTGGATATGCCTATGCCGGTGCATTTAAAGAACGTGCTGCCTATGACTGGAGCATCGAGACCTCTGTGTATGTGCGTGAGGATATGAAACGCATGGGAGTTGGCAGGGCTTTATATGCTGTGCTGGAGGAATGTCTCCGCAAGCAGCATATTTTAAATGTGAATGCCTGTATCGCTTATCCGGAAGAAGAGGATGAACATCTGAATGCAGACAGCGTGCGTTTTCACAAGAAAATGGGCTATTCAATGGTGGGAGAATTCCATCGGTGCGGATATAAGTTCGGAACCTGGTACAATATGGTCTGGATGGAGAAGCTGCTCGGTGAACATTTGAAGGAGCCTCTTCCAGTCATTCCTTTCCGTGCGGATATGATCCCGTAAAGACACAACAGATATATACAGGGTAATTCGTGGATATCAAGTCAGGGGCAAAATACCTTTTGGACCTGACATCAATAGCGTTAATGATAAGGCATCAGAAAGGAAACAACTGTACATCAACACAGTTAAGGTAGACAGAGTATGGCACATATTGAGAAATGGATTAACATCGAAGAAAATGGAATTTATCTTGTCTTCGGCGTGACCGAAGAGAATCAGTTGAAGTTCCTTCATTTTTCTTCCAAACCGTTTGAAGGGCTTGATGAGAGTGAATTATTTATGAAGGAGGGCTTCCAGCTTGTCCAGGTGAACTTTTCCGGCTATAACCGGCCTTATGAGAAGCACGGAAACAAGCATATCGTAACCGCACCCGGTTATCTGCTTACCTTTGTGGATCTGAAGGACGAGCGGAATGAGCTTGGACGTAAGCTTACCTTTATCCAGAAGGACGAGATGACCGGAGCCAAAGTAA
Organism: uncultured Lachnospiraceae bacterium; assembly: GCA_900553305.1. Classification (GTDB taxonomy): domain Bacteria; phylum Bacillota; class Clostridia; order Lachnospirales; family Lachnospiraceae; genus Suilimivivens. The sequence continues at coordinate 4,413 of USDI01000098.1, read as the reverse complement.
TTACCTATTGGCAGTTTTATCAGGGAACCTCTGTGATCCGCATGTACAATGAAGTAATTAACGAAGGCTCTGAGGCGCAGACGTTAGAGTATCTTTCCTCCTTCTATTATCTTGGAATTGAAAAGGAAGGAAAGCTAAGCTCTGACGATAAGATGAGCCTTACCTATGCCTGTCACGGATGGCAGAAGGAAATGAATTTCCGGACGAATACCTTCCCGGAGCTTGGATTCGGACAGACTCAGCCGACCGTATACCAGAGAACCTCTGTTACATTTGAGCTGACCAATACCGGAAACTGGTCTACGAAGAAATACCTGCCGATGGGATATCTTGAAAATTCCGAAGCTGATACTTCTCTTTTCTGGCAGATTGAGCATAATGGCTCCTGGCACGCAGAAATCAGTGATGTCAACAATCATTTTTATGTGGCACTGAGCGGTCCGACCGAAGTACAGTCCCACTGGTTCAAGCAGTTAAAGCCCGGCGAAAGCTTTACCTCAGTTCCGGTTGCAGTCGGTGTATCGGAAGGATGCTTTGATACGGCCATGGGCGAGCTTACGAAGTACCGCCGTATGATCCGCCGCCCGAATAAGGATAATGAGAATCTTCCGGTTATTTTTAACGATTATATGAATTGTCTGTTCGGTGATCCGACAACCGAAAAGGAGCTTCCGCTGATTGATGCGGCAGCAGCTATGGGCTGTGAATATTATGTCATTGATGCGGGCTGGTATGCGCCTGGCGAATGGTGGGACAGTGTTGGAGAATGGCAGCAGTGCTATGAGCGTTTTCCGAACGGCATCGAGGAAGTAACCAATTATATTCGTGAAAAGGGCATGGTTCCCGGTGTATGGTTAGAGCTTGAGGTTATGGGAATTAACTGCGAGAAGGCAAAGAGCGTTCCGGATGACTGGTTCTTTATCCGCCATGGAAAAAGAGTCTACGACCGCAGCAGATATCAGCTTGACTTCCGTAATCCGGCAGTCATTGAGCATGTCAATGAGGTCATCGACCGCGTGGTGAATCAGTACGGTGTCGGTTATATCAAGATGGATTATAATATTGAACCCGGAATTGGTACAGAGCTTTATGCAGACAGTGTCGGACAGGGGATGCTGGAGCATGAAAGAGCATACCTGAAGTGGCTTGACGGCGTATTTGAGAAGTATCCTGATCTTGTAATTGAAAACTGTTCTAGCGGTGGTCTGCGTACCGATTATGCAATGCTTGCAAGATACAGTATCCAGTCTACTTCGGATCAGGAGGACTACCGCAACTATGCAACCATCGCAGCAAATGCCGGAGCGGCACTTACTCCGGAGCAGGCAGCAATCTGGTCCTATCCGCTTAAGGATGGTGATGAGGAAGAGACGATTTACAATATGGTTAATGCACTCCTGCTTCGCATCCACCAGAGCGGTCACCTGGCACAGCTTTCCAAAGAGCGTCATGCTTTGGTAAAGGAGGGCATACAATATTATAAATCCATTCGTCAGGATATCAAAAAAGCACTTCCCGTATGGCCGAATGGCTTTGCAACGAGTCTGGATCACTTTTTATGTGCCGGATGGAAGGTAGAAGGAAAGAGCTATCTGGCGGTATGGAGAAGATACGGAGAGACCTCTGAGTATGATATACCGCTTGAAAAGCTTACCGAGGGAAAACCTGTAAAGGAAGTAAGGCTTGCTTATCCGAAGGAAAGCTTAAAGGAACATGTGTCCTATGAAGTATCTGAAGATCAGCAGCTTCATGTAAGCTTCAAAGAACCGGTTATGGCAAGAATTTTTGAAATCCGTTAACGGCTGAGGCATACTTTAATACATATAGTGAGCAGATTATTCAGGCAACGGATGATTCAGACAAAGGAGAGAAAGGAAAGGGCAGATGAAAAACAAACAAAACCTGTTTCGGAGACTGTTGGCAGTAATGATGCTGGTGCTTGTGATGGCATTCAGCACACAGACTACGGCAAAGGCCGGATTCGGCGATTTCAATGATTATGACAGCAGCAGTGACTGGGACAGCAGCGACAGTTGGGATTCGGGCTGGGACAGTGATTATGACAGCTATGACTATGATTATGATGATGACGGCGGCAGCGGGGAATTTAGTCCGATTGCCATTGTTATTGGGTTGATTATCGTTGTTTATTCCATTATTGAGAGCAGCAGAAAGAAGAATAAGAAGACATCGGGAACAGCAACACAGAGAGCACCTCAGAATCGTGCGCCGGCACCGGCACCTGCGGATCAGACAGAATCAATCAGTCAGCAGATCAAGGCGAAGGATCCGTTATTTACTGCACAGGATTTCCTGGCATTTGCAGGCGATGTTTATATGGATATCCAGAGTGCGTGGGAGAAGCGTGATCTGACACCGGTTCGTGCAGTACTGCATCAGAATCTGTATCAGCAGACCGAGAAACAGATTCAGAAGAAAATACAGGATGGTGTGGTGAACCATTTAGAGAGAATCAGTGTAAACAAATCTTATCTGATGTCCTATCATACGGATGAGAAGTATGAATATCTGGATGTATATCTGGCAGCCAGCATGATTGATTATCAGGTAAAGGAAGCAACCGGAGAGATCCTGTTCGGAGATAAAACAACCAGATGGAACATGCAGTACAAGATGACCTTTATGAGATCTGTAGGCAGTCTTACCAAAGATGCCAAGGATAAAGAAAAGGGTCTGGTATGTCCGAACTGTGGAGCACCTTTAACCGGAACCTCATTCGGTAAGTGTGAATACTGTGGAAGCATTGTTACAACGGGTGCCTATGATTGGGTATTGTCAGCATTTACGGCAATTAAGTAATACAAAGCCGCCAAGACGGGCTGTCAGTATTTATTCGTAGTATTTATTTCAAAAAGTTGTTGACAATTTCTACAAAAGGTTTTATTGTTAGTAACAACAAATAAATAGTGCTTCAAACCTAAGAGAAAGAGGAGTAGGCTTTTGAAACTATCACAGAGAGCTGTCATATGGTGGAAGACAGTATAGGGACAATTGTTGAATGGGCTTTCGAGGACGGTCCGAACTTACAGTAGGCACCGGCGGGATTCGCACCCGTTATCATGGCGACATGTATGATAGTGCATGGAGGAAAGGATGAAAGAAATCATTTATAATATAACAGACTTTCATCGAAATTGAGTGGCACCGCGTTAATTGATTATTACCGCCTCAAGTTTATCTTGAGGCGGTTCTTTATTGTGTGCAAAAGAAAAACAAGCGGCTCCGAAGGAGACATTTGTTTTTCTTGCACCAATAACGAACATGCGTCTGACTTTAGTCAGACAGAGAGTGCGAAGCACGGGCATGTGAGTATATAAACCGGTCTCAAAACTATCAGAATCACATTATTTATTTTGAGAACGCCAAAGAGCGTAGAGAGGAGTAACTTATGAAGAAACAGTTATTAGCAGCAATTCTTTCCGCAACCATGATTTTAGGACTTACCGCATGTGGTGGTACATCCACACAGACTCCGGCAGCAGATACCGCAGCTGCAGCAGAAGAAACAACGCAGGCAGCAGATACCGGAACGGCAGATACAGAAGCAGCAGAAGATACAGAGGTAAGTAAAGATGCCACAGCAGCCGATGCTGCCTATACGATTGGTATTTCCCAGTTCGCAGAGCATGGTTCCTTAGACAACTGCCGTGAAGGATTCCTGGCAGGACTTGAGGAGGAGGGTATTGTAGAAGGTACCAATCTCACCGTTTTATTTGATAATGCACAGGCTGATACCGGAACAGCAAGTACCATTTCCGATAATTATGTTTCCAAGAAGGTAAACTTAATCTGTGCTATTGCAACGCCGAGTGCAATGAGCGCTTATAACTCCACGATGAATACGGACATCCCGGTAATTTATACTGCAGTATCTGATCCGGTTGGTGCAGGTCTTGCAAACGCAGATGGAAGTCCGGTTGGTAACATTACCGGTACCTCTGATGCACTTGCAGTTGATGCACAGCTTAAGATGATCCGTGAAATTCTTCCGGATGCAAAGAAGATCGGTATTCTGTATACAACAAGTGAAGCTAACTCCGTAAGTACGATTGAACAGTATAAAGAAGCTGCAGGAAGCTATGGATTTGAAATCGTGGATTCCGGTATCAATACCATCGCAGATGTCGATCTGGCAGCAGCAGACCTGGTAACAAAGGTAGATTGCATTACAAACCTCACCGATAACACGGTTGTATCTGCTCTTCAGACCGTAATTGCAAAAGCAACCGATGCCGGTATTCCGGTATTTGGATCTGAAGTAGAGCAGGTAAAAGCAGGCTGCGTTGCTTCCATGGGTCTTGAGTACTTCGAATTAGGAAAGCAGACCGGACGTATGGCAGCAAAGGTATTAAAGCTTTTAATAGCCATTTAATTTACCTCCTATACGTTAAT
>USDI01000097.1 GCA_900553305.1 uncultured Lachnospiraceae bacterium | reverse complement strand
TAAGGAAAGTTTAAAAAGAGTGGAGAAGATCACCGGAAAGCCGGTTACCTTCTATGAAGCAGACATTCTTGACCGTGAGGCACTGAATCAGATTTTTGAAAAAGAGAGCATTGATTCCTGTATTCATTTCGCAGGTCTTAAGGCTGTTGGTGAATCCGTACAGAAGCCTTGGGAATATTACGAGAATAACATCGCTGGAACACTGACACTGGTAGATGTCATGCGGAAGCATGGCGTGAAGAACATTATCTTTTCTTCCTCTGCAACCGTATACGGAGATCCTGCTATGATCCCGATTACAGAAGAGTGCCCGAAGGGACAGTGCACCAATCCTTACGCCTTACTGGAATTGCTTAAGTTATCCAAAACAACCACTTCATATCCGGCATTCTGAAGCTCTACTACGGTATGACTTCCGATATATCCGGCACCTCCGGTTACTAAAATTGACATGTTTCTCTCCTCGCTTTCCTAAAGGATTCGTTACCTTTAAAACCAAATGTCTTCTTTCGAGACCTGATTTCGTTTTCTTTAGGCTCATTATATGCTTCCCGGAACAGATTCACAATACAGAAATGTTACCCTTATCTGTCAAAATGTTATCTGGAGACAATTCTGCATCCTTACATCCAGGTAATTATAACTGAATTCCATTTAATTTACACAGCTCTCTTGCACTCTCCACAGAATCCACACCGGTTGCATTTTTGATGGGTGCAAACTCTTTGCTGCGCTCTACCTCAAACGGCAGACAGTTCTCCATTTCATGGATCATGTCCAGCACAAGCTGTTCAAATTTATATCCGTTGGGGGCTTCCGGCTTCACCTTTTCCCCCTGTTCATTCAAATAAGGAATCTTCTTTTCTACCACATGCAGGGGAAGATTCTTCTCCCGGATCTTCTCAAGCTCAGAAATCCGGAACAGGTAATTCAGAATCACACCGAAATTGTAGGCCGGCTCACCTGACGCATCCTTTGCATCACGCATTTCTTCCGTAAGTTCATAATATTCCACGATAGACGGTCTGCCATCCTCTAAGCACATGACACCAACCTTTTCGTCCGGCGTTACCTTCTTTACCACCTTAGAACCTGCTACGCACTGATTTTCCAGAACCGCACCAACAAAAACCGGATCTGCAATCCGCTGTAACACATTATCTACCGCGAAAATGTTCAGCCATTCCACGCCATCTTCCATTGCTTTCTGTGCAATGCCCCATTTATGCATGGACAGATACCAGCCGCCGTTTCCGTTCGGAGATGTGGACATTTTCCACTTTTCTTCGAGATATACCTTACCCTCATAATCCGTTGCAGGTGCCATCTCCTGCATAAAGAAGGTTACATGATCCGCTGCATAGCCAAAGTAATCATGTTCCTTTAAAAATGCGGTCGTTGCCTCATGATTCTTGTCACTGGTCATAATATAAAGCGGAATGTATACCCCGGCTTCCCTCACGACATCCATCAGGTTTTCAATGAGACGCTGGAAGATATAGACCTCCTTTGTAATACCGATATTAAACATTCCCTTCGGATTATCGGAGCCCAGCCGGGTTCCCATTCCGCCTGCAAGAAGCACCGCACCAACTTTGCCCTCGCGGATCGCCTGTAAGCCGGTTTCCTTAAACTGCGCCCTTTTCTCTCCAATTTCCTTAAGCTGCATGGCGGCAAGAGGAGTAACCACGCCCTTCTGTGGCTCCTTCTTTCCATCCTTCACGGCATCCAGAATCGAAAAATCCGTATCCGCGATCTGCTTTAACAGTGCTTCCTTCTGTTCCCCGGAAAGCTCCTCATAATATTTTAAAACCTGCTCCTGCCCAAACTTGTGCAGTTTGTCCTTTGCTTCCTGTAAATTCATACTTTCCCCTCCTTCTCTTACATTCGATTATAGAGTATTACCCATGATTATGCAAATATTTACCGGTCTCCCGGACATTTGCTACTTCCAGACAACTATTTCTTTACATAGGAAAGAATGGTTTCCATCATCTTCTTTGCATCAAGAGGTTTGGATAGATGCTCATTCATGCCGGCCTCCCGGCTTTTGCGCATATCATCATCAAAGGAATTTGCAGACATTGCAAAAATCGGAATTGAGGCGGCATCTGCGCGATCCATCGCACGGATCGTACGCGTGGCTTCCAATCCGTCCATTACCGGCATCATGATATCCATCAGGATAATGTCAAAATCTCCTTCCCCGGAATTGCGGAAAATTTCAACTGCCTCCCGGCCATTTCCCGCTTCTGTAAGTACCGCTCCTTTTTCGTTAAGCATAAACTGCGCAATTTCCATATTGAGTTCATTATCTTCCACTACAAGGATATGAATTCCGTCAAGCGAATCGCTTTCCTCTGCCTTTGCTTTACCGGCCCGGTAATATTCCTGATCTACCGCAAAGCTCATCGTAATCGTAAAGGAAGTCCCCTTCCCCACTTCACTTTCGAGTTCAATCTCACCATGCATCAGATCCACAAGCTTTTTCACGATGGAAAGTCCGATACCGGTTCCTTCGTAATCCGTCCTTGAAGAACTGTGCTCCTGTGTAAAAATGTCAAATGCCTGCTTCTGGAATTCCGGGCTCATACCAATACCGGTATCCTTACAGCTAAGCTCAAATAATGCATACGTATCATCGCATGACAGCTCCCTGCAGCCTACAACAATAGAGCCGTTTTCTTTATTATACTTGATTGCATTGACAATAACATTCTGAATGATCTGCTGTAAATGCGTCGGACTTCCAATCAGATGACTATGCTCAATAACAATATCGGCACTCCGGAATGTGATTCCACGCTCTACCGCCTGGGACTCCATAATCGCATTGGCTTCATCCAGAAGATCCTTCAGGTCAAAGCTCTTTTCTTCCAGACGAATCCTACCACTCTCTAACTTGCTCATGTTGAGAATATTATTCACCATATCCAGCAGGAAATCCGAGGATCTCATAATCTTATCAAAGCAGTCCATAACCTTCGAACGATCCTCGACGGAGGCCTTGCCGATATTGACAAGTCCACGAATACCGTTGATCGGAGTACGGACATCATGACTCATACGGCGCAGGAAATCGGACTTGGCTTCATTGGCCTTCTTAGCCTCCTGGGCAATCTGCCGCAGTTCCTCCTGATAAGCCATCTCCTTTTTCTTCTGCTGCGTCACGTCACGGATAACCAGAATTACCTTTTTCAACTTTCCATCTGTGTTATTCGTAGCCGGAATTAACAGCATCTGTGCATATTCATGTTTCACATTTTCATAGCTGAAACCAATAAATCTCTGTGACTTAAGCCTCTCCTCCATAGTTTCCAGACAGATAAATTTCGAAAACTCTTCCTGATACGGTTCCAATACTCTCTTCAATTTATAATTTTCCAGCATATCAATTGCATTGGGAAACGGCTCAAGAATCTTCTTAAGCTCCTTCAGATCAAGAATTGCCTCCCAGGTTGCATCCTCAAGGGAAATCACAATATTGACACGGTAAATACTGCCGATTGCATTAATCAGATGATATTCCCGTTCCATCTGCCGGAATCTCGACTTCTGCAAATACTGCCATAAAATCCATGCAAACGCCACAATTATGACATAAATACCGCCGGTAATCATCAGGATCAGCGGTCGGTTCTGAAATACACTTTGGGAAGAATAAAAGGCATACAGATAATACTGCCGGTACAGGGTATACTCCCCATACCAGTCATCCGCGCCGTTCTCGAGCCGGATCATCTGACGATCGCTCCACTGTCCATTCTCCGCCCATGCATTTCCATCCGGAATCGGGCAATCATCAACTGCCAATCCTACCATTCCGGCATTGTTGGATGCCAGAACCTTGTCTCCGTCCGTAATCGCAACCATTGCATTATACTGGAAATTATCGTGTGCAAGCAGGGAATTCAAAGACAGTTCATTCACATCATTCATCAGATTTGTAATGTCCTCATAGCCAATCAGAATTCCATCCTTATCACGCAGGGAAAGAATGGCATAATTATATTGACAGCCTGCTGCGGTTATCTGATCTGCATAAATCTTCTTCGGATAGCGCAGGATGCTTTCGACATTGCTTTCACTTAAGACCATATCCAGCAGTTCCTGTGCATTATTTCCTCTGCGATCCGCATGCGCAACAATTTCTTTTTCCTTATTCAGTACAAAAATGCCTGTCAGATTCTGATTCCTGGCATGTGACAGCAAATAGGCATCACTGGTAATCTCCTTATACTGACCGTAATCCCGGATCACCCTCACCTTGCCGATTGTACTTTGTAGATCTCTTGTTGTATTTCCGAGCTGGTAATCATCGTATCTCTGGCAGACAGACTGCAGGAAATCAAGTGTCTCCCCTGCGTTCACTTCCATGCTCCTTCTCTCTGCCCTTGTCACAATGTTATACACGCCAAACATCACAAGAATTCCAAGCACCACCAGGATCATAACAAGGAAATACGTATGAACCCGGAACCTGTTCCGCCGCTCACTTTTCATTCGTTATTTCCTCCGTGTAAATATTCTTCTCCACATCCAGACCATATTTCGCAATAATCTCCCCGACCGTTCCATCCTCCGTCATCTCATGCAAAGTCCTGGTCAGTTCTTCTGCAAGCGCAGCATCTCCCTCTTTGGAAAAAGCAACCCCCAGCTTCGACCGCTCAACACTCAGATTCAGATAACGATACTGATCCGGATATTCCTGCGTGTAAATGAGAAGTGCTGCCTCATGTCCTGCAACTGCATCCACATACCCCTTGCGCAAAGCCGTAAATGCCTGTCCCAGTGTACGGTAACTGTAAATCTGATCCACCTGACTAAGCTCCGTTGCGGTCTCATTCAGAAAAACAGCTTCCGAAGTAGAATTCGCCTGTACGGCAACGGATTTATGTTTAAGATCGGATAACTGCATGATTTCGCTTTCTTCAGGAACAACCACTACACGACGTGTATACAGATACGGACCTGCCCAGAGATAATCTTCTTTCCTCTCTTCCATGGTCAGACAACTCCATATACAGTCAATCCTTCCATCTTCGAGAAATTGTTCTCTCTGCTCCAGATCCAATTGTAAAAAGACAGGCCGGTAGCCCATTCTTCGAAATGCTTCTGTTGCAAGTTCTATATCAATCCCGGTATATTCCGAGGTAGTCTATGAGAAAAAATACGGCTCATAAATCACGCCGCCAACCGTTATGACCGGAAGCTCCTGCATGCTTTCGCCTTCAGACTTCTGCCCACACGCGCAGCAAAGGAACATACTTATCAGAAATAAAAAAAGCAGTAACACTCTCTTTCTCATAGACTACCTCCCGGAAACGAGATCACTGTTTTCACATTCGTATCTGATAATTGATTATAAAATTAAACCTATTCTGCGTCAAGCAAATGCATACAAATTATTGATGGAATCTTTGCAATAAAAGAGCAAAGAGATGCCTCCGTCAGGGAAGCACCTCCAGCAAATACAAAATCCAGCTTTTTCCCATGATGAAAATCATGTCTTCTTCTGCCATGCCGCGCTGCAAAAGAGCTGCTGTCACCATTGGAATCTGCGCATGATTAAGAAGACAGTCATCCTTCTGTACCGGTGCTTCTTTTCCCTGCAGTTTGGCACGCGCTTCGTCATAAGAATCGCACAGATCAAAACCAAAACCGACATGTTCCCTGCCAATTTCCGCAGTCTCATATTCGATATGCTCACACATTCTTATAAGATGACCGCCCTTTAAGGATCCTGTGATATACCGGCACCCGTTCAGTCCCATCACACCACCCTGTTTCGCTAGCTTCTGCATCTGTCCATCCGTCAGATTCCGGTAATTGTCATATACCGTCCTGCTGTTGGAATGCGTTGCCACAAAAGGACGGGTGCTGATCCGGCAGACATCTGCGAAGCCGTCATCGTTTAAATGACTCACATCCAGAAACATGGATAACTCCTCCAGTCTCCGCACGGCAGCCATTCCCTTTTCGGTAAGTCCTCCCGGTATCTGCCGATGCTCCAAAGCCTTGCAGCAGCCGGTGGCCAGTGCATTTTTTCTGCTCCAGGTAAGTGCCGCCCCGCGGACTCCCTGCCTGAAAAGCTCCTCCAGCTTCCAGAGATCACTGCCAATACAATCCAGACCTTCCATATAAAGTAAGATCCCCAATTCGTTTCCTTCAAGCACTTTTTGAAGATCCTCACGATTACGGATGAGGCGTACCCGGTCATAGGTCTGTTCCTTACGATTACACCGGATCTCCAGATTGCAGGCCACAATTTCTCCCTTAATCAGAGCAATCTGCATTCTGGCATCCGCCCATGCATGATCCAGATCACAGTTTGCCACATAAATCGAAGAGGCCATCACCCGGATGCCTGCCTGATAAAAATTCTTAAGATACCGATGGTACAGGACATTCTGCTCGCCCAGTTCATGCCTTAAAAGCATTTCTCCCGCAAGATCCAGATGCATATCCACAACCGGATACTGCCTGTGCAGCCGCATCGCCTGTTCTAAATACCGGTCCTCAATTTTCATATCTGTGTTATCTCTATGACCTATACCTGCTGCCATGCTCCATTCCTGCTTTCCATATCCGCCTTCTGTTATCAGCATATGCAAATATGGAGCATTTGGTAACTAGGAAACACTCAGATACTGCCCTGCCTGCGCTTTCCACATTGCAGCATATCTGCCATCCTTGGCAAGAAGCTCCTCATGTGATCCCTGCTCTACAATTCTTCCCTGTTCCAGCAGATAAATCCGGTCAGCAAGCCGCGTCGTAGACAGTCTGTGGGAAATAAAAATCACCGTCTTATTCTCGGTTGCTTCCAGCATCGAATGATTCAACTGATATTCTGCAATCGGGTCCAGCGCACTCGATGGTTCATCCAGAATAATCAGCCCGGCATCCTTGTAAAAGACTCTGCTGATAGCCAGCTTCTGACTTTCTCCACCGGAGAGGTTGACACCATCTGCTGCGAATTCGGTCGTCAACTGTGTCTCCATTTTCTCAGGCAGACTGTCAACTCTCTCCATCAGACCACTCCGTTCAAGGGCGCTCTCTGCCCTTTTTCCGTCTGGTTCTGCATCATCCAAAATAATATTCTCGGCAACCGTTCCTGCAAAGATTTTAAAGTCCTGAAAAACTGCCCCGATAGAATTACGGTATTCTTCCACCGCATATTCCCGGATCGAAATACCATCCACCAGAATATCCCCCTGTGTCGGATCATACAGCCGCATCAACAGTTTGGTCAACGTGGTCTTTCCGGCTCCATTATATCCAACCAATGCGATCTTCTCTCCCGGTTTAATATGGAAGGAAATGTCCTTTAGAATATCTTCTCCATCCTTCCGGTAAGAAAACGATACATTTTGAAATTCGATCTCCTTGGCCTGTTTCGTCACTTCCAAATTCCGCTCACTGGTAACCCTGGATTCTGTATTCAGGAAATCGAGAATCTTCTGTACATACAGGCTGGTTTCGCATGCATACGGATAAAGGTCTGTAAAGATTCTCAAATTCCACTTAAGATTTCCAAAGGAATTATACAGGATCGCCACACTGCTGAAAGAAAGCACCTTTCTCGCTGCCGCCTGATACACCAGATAGGAAATATAAATCACATCACTGATGAAATCATTCCCGATATACTTTTTGAAAAAGCTTAGGAAAAACCGTTTCCCGGCATATTTTCTTTCTACTTCATAAACTTCTCCATTTGCTTTCCTGAAATCCTCAAACAAAATCCGGGATACATCGGGATGCAGCCGCATTTCCTTTG
>USDI01000096.1 GCA_900553305.1 uncultured Lachnospiraceae bacterium | reverse complement strand
GAAATCTCCTTTGTCTTGAAATGCTTGTCCCCCGGAATCATCAGCAGATAAAATTTTGTTTTCTGTGAATTGCATAAGAACAGATTCTTGCAGATCACCGCCGGGGCAAGCGCCTTATCAATTTCAGCACAGGCTTCCATCGTTTCGGCTGCTTCATGGTCGATCCGTTCATAAGGGATGTTCAGAGAATCCAGCAGATCGTATACCCGGATTTCTCTTTCGAGTCTTCCTTCATTCGTTTCTGGTCTTCCTTTTACAAGTTCCATCTTCGTATATCCTCATTTCCTTCTTATCTATATTGCCTGCTACATAGAAAAAGACAGGTCATTACTCAACTTGTCCTTTTCTGCTTTTTATCTTCTCACGCATGTAATTATTATAACAAATCTGCTCTCAAATACAAACAGAACCTCGCTCTTAATTATACAATCATTCCCGCCAGAATCACGCTTGCCACAATTCCCACAACTGTAGAGAGCATGGCTCCTGCCAGTGTGTACCGTGTTTTGGTGACTTTGGCAGCAATAAAGTAAACACTCATGGTATAAAAAATCGTTTCCGTACAGCTCATCATAATAGAGGTAATCATGCCAATATAAGAATCCGTTCCGTAGTTCTTAAAGATATCCAGTACAAGTCCCGTTGCCGCAGAAGAAGAAAACATCTTCATAAATACAAGGGGAAATAATTCTGAGGGAAACCCAAGCAGATCACTGACAGGTGTAAATACCTTCTGCACGATATCAAAGAAGCCGGAAGCCCTGAGAATGCCGACCGCGGTCATCAGGGCAACCAGTGTAGGCAGAATTCCGACCACTGTTTTTACGCCGTCCTTCGCACCTTTTACAAAAACCTCATAGACCTTACAGCCATTCATCAATCCATAGGCAATAATATAAAATACGATAAGTGGAATCATAATATTAGAAATGTTGGATAAGACCTGCAGCATAAAAATCCCCATATGTAAGCTTTCTCTTTAAATATATGTGTAACTATTCCGAGCCATGCAAAATTGCTTTCTGTTGCCATGCATAAACTCAAACAGAATAGCAATTTTATATGGCAAAGTAACCACATTCGTAAAACCGCTGCTTCACAGCTTCCTTTTTACTCATGTGCTTACTCTAGCAAAGATATGAATAACAGTTCAACCGTGGGGATTAATAAGTCATTCGTTTACTCTATAGGTATGGCCGCACAGTCTCCGGTAAGCGGATCTCTTTTCTGATAATCGTACAATACCATCACCGGACGTTCCAACTGTTTCCACTCATCCGCATCCTGCTGCCAGACCGGATAATGAAACATCTCCATATGCGTCATCTTCATGACCTGCCGGGCATGATATTGCGCATACTCTTTCAGATAATGGGGTGCAGCCTCCTTCTGCTCATAAAACTGCCGGATCACATCATAATCTCCCGTCAGATCACGGCAAAAGGCCGGACGGCTCTTTGCATTTTCTCTCAAATAAAAGTCAAAGGTCAAAAGCTCCCGAAACAGTTCCTTCTGCTCAGGAACAAGTCCGCAGGCAAATTCAAAAAGCACATCATACCGCTTCACACGTGCCGGTGTATTAATGAAATAACCATGTGTTTCATAATGCTCTGCCAGCTTCTCATACAGATCAAACGGTGTCTTAACCTGTGTTACAAGTGCTGCCAGCGTATGAATAAACTGATTGGAATTATAGTAAAGCTCCACCATTTCTTCCACACGCTTTAACTTACGGATCTCCTCATAGGAAATCCACTTCGTGTACAGAACCTCATAAGGTGGAATACTTTGGTGAACCAGTCCATATTCCTCCTTACGCAGGGAAATCTCTGTCCCCTTCAAAACCTTTAAGAATCCAAGCTGAAGCTGCTCCGGCTTCATCGCATATACCTCATTAAAAGAATGTACGAAGCTTTCATAATCCTCTTCCGGAAGTCCGGCAATGAGGTCCAGATGCACATGAATATTGTGACCTGTCCGAATCCGTTCTACAATCTGCGACAGATGTGCCATATCTGCACTCCGGTGAATTGCCTTAAGCGTTTTAGGATTCGTAGTCTGCACTCCAATTTCCAGCTGGATCAGTCCGGGGCGCATCTTCTGAAACAATTCCAGTTCCTCTTCGGTAATCAGTTCTGCCGCTATCTCAAAGTGAAAATTAGTGACGCCATTGTCATGTTCTGTCAGATACTGCCAGATTGCCATGGCATGCGCCCGGTTGCAATTAAAGGTACGGTCAATGAATTTTACCTGCGGCACCTTACAATCGAGGAAAAACTGTAACTCTGGAAATACCCGGTCAAGATCCCGTAACCGGAGTGTTTTATCAATGGAAGAAAGACAATAGCTGCATCGGAAAGGGCATCCCCGGCTGGATTCATAATAAATAATTTTATTCCGGAAATCCTGAAGCCCCTTACCGGAAAGCCTCTGCTCTTCATACAAAAACGGGATTTCACTGAAGGACAATGACTCCCTCATTCCGGTGTATCCGGTATCAAGAAGAAGTCCCGGAATATCCTGCAGAAGATTATGATCTTCCCGCTGCGCATAATACCCAACCAGCTCGCAGAAGGTCTTCTCTCCTTCTCCAAGGATAATTCCACGGATGACCGGCCCATTTCCGGTTTCTTCATCGGCACGGCCATATTGTTCCATGATCTTTTCCGCCTCATAGGAAACCTCCGGGCCTCCCAGAAAGATATCCGTCTGCGGCAGGAGCTTTTTCATCTCGACCATCAATTCCTTTGTCATCTGCCAGTTCCAGATATAGCAGGAAAATCCGATCACATCGGGCTTTCGTTCATAAAGATCGCCCAGGATTTCATCCATGGATTGATTGATCGTATATTCCGCGATTGCAATCTCTGCATTTCCTGCATTTAACGCACCGGAACCCAGCGCATACGTCCGAAGACTGTATACCGCCGGGTTCATGTGAATATATTTGCTATTAATGGCTGCTAATAAAAATTTTACACTCATAAGCTCTTAATAAACCGTTCAAATGCTTCCATGCCTTCCGGTGTCCGCTTGTAAACACCTGCATCCGTAAGCACCTGCATAAATACCAGACCAATTTCCTTCTGAAGAATCTCATCCACATTGTCTGCATTCACAACCGGATATTTCTTTAAGAATTCTTCGGTCCATGCAGCATGAGAGGAAAGTGTCGGCGTTGCATGCAGATCACTGCCTGCAAGAATTGTCTGCTTCAGCTCTTCCATCTCGTTTTTCAGACGTGCCGGCAGTACGGCAAGACCCATAACCTCAATCAGACCGATATTTTCCTTCTTGATATGATGAAGATTTGCATGAGGATGGTAAACGCCCAAAGGATGCTCCTGCGTCGTAATGTTATTCCGAAGCACCAGATCCAGTTCAAACTTATCTCCCTTCTTACGGGCAATCGGTGTAATGGTGTTGTGCTTTTCGCCATCGGTCTCGGCATAGATAAAGGCTGCCTCATCTGTATAGCCGCGCCATGCATTCAGGATCACATCGGCGAGGGCAATGATCCTCTCCGGATTCTCTGCCTTCAGGCGGATTACCGACATCGGCCACTTCACAATGCCTGCCTCCACATCTTCATAACCCGGGATGGTGAATTCTTTCTCAACAGGAGCCTTTGCCATCGGGAATTCATGATTTCCACCCTGGAAATGATCGTGTGTCAGAATCGATCCACCAACAATCGGAAGATCCGCATTCGATCCCAGAATATAGTGCGGGAACTGCTTCACGAAATCAAACAGCTTGCAGAAGGTATTGTGATCGATCTTCATCGGTACATGCTGTCCGTTAAATACGATACAATGCTCATTGTAATAAACATAAGGAGAATACTGGAATCCCCACTGTTCTCCATTGATCTGAATGGGAATAATACGGTGATTTTGTCTTGCCGGATGATTGATCCGGCCTGCATATCCTTCGTTTTCACGGCAGAGCAGACATTTCGGATATCCGGCCTGCTTCATCAGCTTCGCTGCCGCAAACTTCATTGATGGAAAGGTTGATCGTAATGGTTAAATCCCCATACCCGGTAGGTGCTTCCCATTTCATATCCCGCTTAATCCGGTATCTGCGGATATAATCGGTGTCTCCACTGAATTTATAGTAATAATCGGTTGCTTCCTTCGGGCTCTCCGCATACAGCTCACGGAACTTACGAATAACCTCACCCGGTCGTGGAAGCAGCATACTCATAATCTTTGTGTCAAACAGATCACGGTATACGACACTGTTCTCTTTCAGAATGTCTTTTTCAAAGGCACCGTCTAAAAGTTCCTTCAGAATTTCTTCCAGATCTTCAACGCCCGTCTCCTTACGCGCTTCCTCAATCAGCTCATGAACCGAAAGCTCTCCCTGTAATTCGTCGATTTCAAACAGCTCCAGCAACCGGTTCACGGTATAAATTTCATCCTCCTCCGGCAACAAGTCTGTATTTCTGCCATATGCCACCAGACGGATTAACGCATTCTGCATATCCTGCATGATTCTATCCTCCGTTCACGCTCTCTTTTCAAACATTTCACATCCCGCCATCCCATGCGGATATTTATTTTAACTTACATGGACCATCACCGATTTCCACTACATAGAAGTCTGCCGCATAACCGATCTTCTTCTCATAGGCTTCGCCTACCTGCTTAATAAACTCTTCAATCGCTTCATTCTTAACAATACTGATGGTGCATCCACCAAAGCCGGCTCCGGTCATACGGGATCCGATCACTCCCGGCACCTTCCATGCTTCTTCCACCAGCGTATCCAGTTCGATTCCCGTTACCTCGTAATCATCACGTAAGGATACGTGGGAAGCATTCATGAGTTCCCCAAAGAGAGTGATGTCATTATTCTGTAAGGCAGCAACCGCCTTTATGGTACGCTGGTTCTCATATACGGCATGCTTTGCACGGCGTTCCAGCACTTCATCACCAATGGCTCCCTTTATCTCCTCAAATTCTGCCTCGGTGAGCGCTCCCCAGTTCTCTACCTTCTTTACCTTCTGAACGCGTCGGAGTGCCTCTTCACATTCGCTTCTGCGCTCATTATATTTGGAATCGCCAAGTCCACGCTTCTTATTACTGCATGCAATAACGATCTTCGCACCACTTAAGTGAATCGGTGCATACGTGTAGGACAGGTCTGCGGTATCCAGGAAAATCGCATGATCCTTTTTCCCCATGGCGATTGCAAACTGATCCATGATTCCGCAGTTTACGCCATTAAAATTATTCTCGGAATACTGTCCGATCAGTGCCAGATCCTGATTCGTCACATCAAATCCGAAGAAATCCCTTAAAATAAATCCGGTAAGAACTTCTACAGATGCAGAGGAAGAAAGTCCGGAACCGTTCGGGATATTCCCATATAACAGAAGGTCCATACCGGACGTAACCGGATAACCCTTCTTGTCAAATGCCCAGATCACGCCCTTGGGATAATTGGTCCAGTCTGCTTCCTTTTCCGGCTTCAGATCCTCGAGACTGCACCCGATTACCCCTAACTGTTCAAAGTTCATGGAATAAAATTGTAGCATGTTGTCCTTTCTTACTCTGGCAACACCGTAGGTTCCGATTGTCAAGGCACAGGGAAAAACATGGCCTCCGTTATAATCGGTATGTTCTCCGATCAGATTCACACGGCCGGGTGCAAAGTAAACTGCTGCGCCCTCTGTACTGCCAAATACCTCTCCGAATTTTGCTAAAAGCTGTTCTTTCATCATCGTTCCTCCTTTTAATAATAACGCACCTTCAATTTGTTTTAAATAATCCTGATTCTTATTTATTTCTCCCGTCCGCACCTCTTTCCGGTAGCCGGATGGGGAAATCCTTTTCACATGTTTAAAAGCCTTGGTAAAAACCAGCGGATCCGTGTATCCGCAGGACAGAGCAATACTCTCAACCGGAAGCTCTGTTGTCCTTAGCAGCTCCATTGCCTTATGCACCCGGTAGTTCGTCAGGAACTGCTGTGGAGACATGCCCAGTGCATTTTTAAACAGAGTATACAGATAACTCCGATTCACGCATACATAATCCGCCACGTCCGTGACCCTGATCGGATTACAGTAATTGCTACGAATATAGGCAATCGCCCGTTCCACATAATGATCTGCCCTGTCCACTTCTCCATACTCCTGTGTGGTGACTCCATCTGCAATCACAGAAAGAAACACCTGAAGCTGTCCGTTCCGGCGAAGATCATTGGAAATCCCATAGGTATTGTGCTCCATCATATCCTTAACCGCCTGATATAGCTCCTCACTGCGTTCTGAACTGAAAACCGGATTCGTCACGGTAAGTCCGATGTTCTGTAGAATCCGCTCTGCCATCTCACCTTGGAATCCAACCCAGATATAAGTCCACGGTTCCTTCTCATCTGCCTGATAAAAGCTCAGCTCCTCCGGCGGGATGAGAAACCCATTCCCGGAAGAAAGCTGAAATTCTTTATTCCGCAGGGAAAATCTGCCCTTACCACGGAGAATATAATGAATGAGATAATACGGCTTCTGCGCAGGTCCAAAGCTGTGCAGCGGCTCTGTTTTAGACAGTCCACAGCAGCTCACATACAGGCTCCCCGCCTGTTCTCCCGCAAATTCCAGTTTATAGGCTCTCTCCATCTGGTTTCCTTTCTGTATATCTTTCCACGAACTCATGTCTCTATGTTTTTGATTATATCTCATATCCTTGTAAAATAACAGTATGGATTGTTCAGATAACCTGTCAAAATGTTGTACTGTTCCTATAACAGCCGTATACTTGTAAAGTAAATAATTCCTTGCAGACAATCCAGCATTGTGATAAGGTGTAACTGTTCAGAATTATGTAAATTATGACACCATAAACAAGGAATGTCTGCATTCATAAAAACATTTGTCATGATTTATATTGTGAATGTAATTTTGAATAGTTATTAAAAAGGATCCGGCTTATGAAACGCATATTTCCCATAAAAAAAAGTTTATGTTCTCTGTTATCCTGTGTAATGTTAGCTTCTACGCTGCTTCTTACCGCATGCGGCGGTCCATCTGCGGAAAAGATTGCACAGGCGCAGGACACCTACTCCAATCTGGTTGCCATACATAATCGTGTCGTATCGGCGCATAAGCAGATTGAAAATGATTCCCTCGATGAAAAACTGGTTGCGCTTGGAGAAAAGATCACACAGGTAAACACTTACAATCTGAATGATATGAACGATGAAGAAATCGATATGCTGATCGACACAATGGACTCCATCATCAATACCTACGAGGAATACCTGACCGCAATTAATAACATCCGGGATACCGAAAATGCAGCGATTCTTACCCCGATCAATGTCTCCCTTGTGAATGATACGAACCTTACCTTCGTAGGGCTGTCCCTTCACCAGAAGGGAACGATCCAGAATGTAGATTTACTGGAAACACTTTCAAGCTTTATGCCCACACAGCGTATGGCAGGTCTTGTCATCTACCGTGATGTACAGAATACCCCCTGGGTACTTGAACTGATCTCCGAAGATGGCAGCTTATATGAATTAAATCTTGCGGTAAAGGATTATTCCGAGGACGGCTGTGTGCTTACCCTAACTTATGATTCTGAGAAAGATGCAATCCTCATTGGCTAAGTTTTTCAGTGATGAATCAGATAAGAATAACAAAAAATATAAAAGCTATGTAAAAGTTTTTAAAAATTTCTTGACAATATCATAGCAGAATTGTAAAATACCAGTTGTGTGATGCGAGCGAGCCCAGATAGCTCAGTTGGTAGAGCAGAGGACTGAAAATCCTCGTGT
>USDI01000095.1 GCA_900553305.1 uncultured Lachnospiraceae bacterium | reverse complement strand
TTCCGGTATTGCTTATGATGCTTATTAATTTCTGGATTCTGCACCGGAAGCTGAAATTAAGTCCTCTGCAGTTCCTGCGCAGGGATCTTTCCCGGAAGAAGAAAAGGAGAGCGGTGCGGCTTGCTCCTTCCTTACGGTTCTTTACCAGATTCCGGATCCGTGTGCTTTTGCAGAATGCAGCGAATTATCTCATCATGTTTATCGGAATCCAGTTTGCTTATATGCTATTGATGTTCGGACTGGTTATGCAGCCAATTCTGGAACATTACCAGACACTCATCACCGACAACATGATCGCAGATTATCAGTATATCCTGAATATGCCGGTATCGGAGATGAATGAGAAATATAAGCTGAAAATGCTGTTGGCCATGCTGGAGTTTGAGCAGAATGTTGAGACAGAAAATGAGGACGCGGAGAAATTCAGCGCCTACACCCTGCGGACAACGGATGAAAGCTATATGCTTGAGGATGTGCTGCTTTACGGAATCCAACCGGACAGCCGCTACGTGCATCTTTCTTTAAACGATGACGATGTTTATGTTTCTTCTGCCTATGCAGAGAAATTTGGTCTGGAAAAGGGAGATACCATTACGTTAAAGGAAAAGTATGAGGACAAAACCTATACCTTTACGATAACAGGATTTTACCCCTATGAAGCAGGTCTTAACGTATTTATGACGCGGGATCATTTGAATGAAGTATTTGATCTGGGCGACGGCATGTTTGGCGGATATTTCAGTAATACGGAAATTACCGATATTGATGAGAAATATATCGGATCGGTTATTGATCTGGATGCGTTGACGAAGGTCAGCCGCCAGATGGTTCTTTCCATGGGAGAAATGATGAAGCTGGTCTGTGGGTTTGCCATTCTGATCTTTGTCATTCTGGTTTATCTGCTCAGTAAAATTATCATTGAGAAGAATGCACAGTCCATTTCCATGACTAAGATTCTGGGATATTCCAGAGGAGAAATTGCACGGCTTTATATCCTGCCGACTTCAATTATGGTGGTACTTTGTGTACTCGTCAGTATTCCGATTACGTCCTATGAAATCGGAATTATCTGGAAAGCCATGATGTCCGGTATGATGACCGGCTGGCTGCCCTACTGGGTGCCGAAGCAGGCCTATGGACAGATGATCGACAGCGGACTCCTTTGCTATCTTGTGGTAGCAGTACTGGAATTGCGCAGAATCAGCAGGGTGCCGATGGATATGGCACTTAAGAATGTAGAGTAAGGTAGGTGGAGACATGAAACAGTTAAAGAATAAATTGCTTTATTGGGCAGTGATCGTTGTGATTGTCGGGATTATTGTACTGACGGGCTGTCAGGCAAGGGGGACAGATGCAGCGGATGAAAAAGCAGACGATGCGGCATCCATACAGATTACGGATGAAAAAGAGGATCCTGTTGTTTACGAATATCATGAAAGCGGGATGGAAAATGACAAGGAAGAATCGGTCTATGTACTGACAGATCCGGATGGGACACCCAATGAGATTACCGTCAATGTTTCCCTGAAAAATAAAGGGCTGGATCAGAAACTCACCGATGAGACGTTTCTGACCGGTTTGAAGAATAAAGAAGGGGACGAAGAGGTAACAGACCTTGGAGGCGGCCGTTATGAATGGGAGAATCATGGAGAAGACATTCATTACGAAGGAACGGCAGAAGCATCTGCAACACTTCCAGTTTCGGTAAAAATCACGTATTACCTTGATGGCAAGGAAGTGGAGCCTGCATCCCTTGCCGGAGCAGATGGAAAGATCACCATGCATTTTGACTATACGAATCAGACTGGAAGCGGGGATGACTTTACCCCGTTCTTTGTGATCAGCGGGATGCTGCTTGACGGAGACTGTGTGCGTAATGTTACTGTGAAAAACGGAGAAGTAAAGTATCTGGATAGGGATTATCTGATCTATGGCATGCTGCTTCCGGGGGTACAGGAGGCACTTTCACTTGATACGATGGAGCTGTTAAAGGATGAGGATGTAGATCTGCCACAGGAGATGGAAGTATCGTTCGATGCAACGGATTTTAAACTTGATTTTACGGCAACGTTGTATTCCAATGGGATTCTGGAGGAGGACAATTTTGATGATATTACCGATAAGCTGGATGAACTTGCAGAGAAATTCAGCGATGCATCCGGTGATACCACGGATCTGAAAGACAAGATCGGGAAACTGAAGAATGGTGGTGCAAAGCTGCGTGACGGAGCAGATTCTTTGAGTACCGGACTTTCCCAGTTGAATGATGCCCTGGCCCGGATGGCTGTAGCGGATCCGGAAGGGTATGCCGCACTTTCGGCACAGGTGTCCCAACTATCCGAAGGAAGTAAAGCACTGTCCGATGGAATCCGTACCTATACATCCGGTGTGGATCAGGCATGCGACAGCATCGATGAAAGCACTTCTTCCAGTGAGGATGATGTAGATTATGAGACAAAAGCCGAAGAACTCCGTGCTTTATCGGATAAGCTGAAAGCCATGAAAACGGCAGATCAGCAGTACAACAATTTCAGTGGTCTGGAAGATGGAAAAACCGGCGGCGTTTCCTTTATCATTGAAACCGGAGAAATCAGCGCAGATAAAGAAAGCAATTAGACAGGATCATTCGTATACCGGAAGCAGGTAAAGCTTGAGCTGTGAAACAGCGGTTTTACGAATTCGGTTCTGAATAGCTACAACAATATATCAGGAACGGAAAAGAACCCGCCTGCAGGCAATACACCAATGTGTATAAAACCTGTAAGCGGGTTTGCTTTAGGAAATTTATGGGTTAACCAGGGATGCGATTAGCAGCCAAAGTTAAAATATCTGCAAAGAGCATTAAATAACTCGGAACAGCTATTAAAAGTAAAACACATAGTTTCGTCCTCCTTATTCTTTTTTTGTTTTTTATCAGCTGACAAACGAATTGTAACAATTTTGTAACATTTAGACAATAGGAGATTATTGGAAGTTTGTCTTTATTTTGGGAAAAAACTGCCGATATATCTAATAACAGTTCGATACGTCGAAACGGATTTTGACGATCAAAAATTCAATTCACTCAAGGAGGAGATAAGAGTATGAATACGGTACAGTCAGACAGCTATGCAGCAAGTGCGTATGCACAGAACACCACCAAAACACAAAAAGATGACACCGGTGCTACCAGGCAGTCATCCCAGACGAAGAACTACGGAAAGACGATTGGGGAGCCGAAACTTTCCGATGAGGCTGCGAAATATTATGACCAGCTGAAGAGTAAATTCGGCAATATGGACTTCATTCTTGTCAGCAAGGACATGAAGGAACAGGCGAAGGCCATGGCATCAAGCTTTGCCAATCCGAATAAGATGGTAGTGTTAATCGATGAAGAGAAGCTTGAAAGAATGGCAACCGATGAAGCCTTCCGTAATAAATACGAAGGAATTATTGCCAATGCAAAGAGCGGTTTAAGCCAGTTGAAGCAGAGTATCGGAAGCAACCAGCAGGTGAAGGGCTACGGAATGCTGCTGAATGATGGCGGCAATGCATCGTTCTTTGCCGTAATTGATAAGTCCCTTGCCGCACAGAAGGAGCGCATCGCAAAGAAGTCTGCGGAGAAGAAAGCAGCAGCCAAAGCCGATGCAAAGAAGCAGGAGAAGAAGAAAGCTGAGGAAAAACGGAAAGAAGCTGCCAGTGAGAAATCAGACAAGACTTCCGATGAAACCGGCAAGACCTACCGTGATACCTTAAAGGACTACGGAATTGAAGAAGACGATGATACCATTATTATCACTGCATCTTCTGCAGAGGAACTGGAGCGACTGGTGAATGATTACTTCTATAACCAGCGCAGTAATCAGGTAATGACGCCACAGGAGAAGATGATAGGCCAGAACATGGACTTCCGTTTATAAAAGCAAACGAAAATCGGAGTTTACAAAAATTTGTATATACCTATTGACATACTGGGTTGATAGGTATATACTCCGTTATAAGATCAGACAGAGAACAGAAGATAAGATCAGATGACGGATCAACAGAATCTGTTCAACATTTATATAAGAAGGAGGCGGACAAGATGATTGCTTATCAGAGTATGACAACAGTTCAGATGTGTTGCTGTCGAATGCTTTTCTCCCGGGCAGATAAAATGGCCAGGCGCGTAAGCATCCATTGTTGTGCGCCGAAAGAGAATACCTGATACAGCAACCAGTCAGGAAGCCATTTGCCCGGGAGTAAAACACCTGGGCAATTTTTATATGTAATATAATAAAAGTAAAAATAAATCAAATGGAGGACTCTCCAATGAGCAATTACAAATTTGAAACATTACAGTTACACGTAGGACAGGAAGAAGCAGACATCGCAACAGGAGCAAGAGCCGTACCGATTTATCAGACGACCTCTTATGTATTCCGTGATTCCGCGCACGCAGCAGCACGTTTCGGGCTGACCGATGCCGGTAATATTTACGGGCGCTTAACCAACTCCACACAGGATGTTCTGGAAAAGAGAGTTGCAGCCTTAGAGGGCGGTGTCGCAGCACTGGCACTTGCATCCGGCGCAGCAGCAATTTCCTACACCATCGAAGCACTTGCCGCAGACGGCGGACACATTGTTGCGCAGAAGACCATCTACGGTGGAAGCTACAATCTCTTAGAGCATACCCTTCCTCATTATGGAATTACAACAACTTTCGTAGATGCGCATAACTTAAAAGAAGTAGAAGATGCCATTCAGCCGGATACCAGAGCCATCTACTTAGAGACTCTTGGCAATCCGAACAGTGATATTCCGGATATTGATGCTATTGCAGAGATTGCACACAAGCATGGACTTCCTCTTGTTATTGATAATACCTTCGGTACACCGTACCTGATCCGTCCGATTGAGCATGGAGCAGATATCGTCGTACATTCCGCAACAAAATTCTTGGGTGGACACGGAACAACATTAGGTGGTATTATCGTAGATGCGGGCACTTTTGACTGGAAGGCAAGCGGCAAATATCCGGCAATCGCAGATCCGAACCCGAGCTATCATGGAGTATCCTTCGTGGAAGCTGCAGGTCCTGCTGCATTTGTAACCTATATCCGTGCCATCCTTCTTCGTGATACCGGAGCAACTATTTCTCCGTTCAATGCATTCCTGTTATTACAGGGAATTGAGACGTTGTCCTTACGTCTGGAGCGTCATGCAGAGAATACAAAGAAGGTTGTTGAATTCTTAAAGAACCATCCGCAGGTAGAAAAGGTGAACCATCCTTCCCTGCCGGATCATCCGGATCATGCCCTTTATGAAAAATACTTCCCGAACGGTGGAGCTTCGATCTTTACCTTTGAAATCAAGGGTGGTCAGACAGAAGCCCATAAGTTTATTGACAATCTGAAGATTTTCTCCCTTCTTGCTAATGTAGCAGATGTGAAGAGTTTAGTCATTCATCCGGCAACAACCACACATTCCCAGTTGACCGATGAAGAGCTTGCCGATCAGGGAATTAAGCAGAATACCATCCGCCTTTCCATCGGAACAGAGCATATCGATGATATTCTGGCAGATCTGGAGAACGGATTTGCAGCAGTGAAATAAAGAAAACCTAACTACAGGGAGCAATTATGAATTGGGATTTTATTATCAAGTATATACCGCTATATGAAAAAGCAGCATGGCTGACTTTACGCATCGGCTGGATGGGTATTGCTGTGGCGATCCTCGTAGGATTCGTCTGTGCGATGATCCAATACTTCAAGATCCCGGTTCTGAAACAAATTGTTGCCGTTTACATTGAACTCAGCCGTAATACACCGCTTCTGGTCCAGCTTTTCTTCATTTATTACGGACTTCCGAAAATCGGAATTTCCACGAATGCAGAGGTCTGTGGAGTGGTCGGCATGGCCTTCCTTGGAGGAAGCTACATGGCAGAATCCTTCCGGAGCGGTCTTGACGCGGTTGAAAAGGTGCAGATGGAGAGTGCCTTAAGCCTTGGCATGAAGCCGTATCAGGCAATGGGGTATGTCATTTTTCCACAGGCAATGAGCTTAAGCTTCCCTGCTTTTATGGCAAATATTATTTTCCTGTTAAAAGAAACGAGCGTATTTAGTGCGATCAGCCTGATGGATCTGATGTTTACCGCAAAGGATCTCATCGGAGTCTTTTATAAAACCACAGAATGTCTGTTTTTGCTTGTGGTATTCTATTTACTGATTCTGCTTCCGGTATCACTTCTTGGCAGATGGGTAGAAAGGAGGCTCCGTCATGGTGGATTTGGGGCTTGAGGTATTACTCAAAGGAAAGAATATGCAGCGGCTTCTTATGGGACTGCTCGTTGCAGTAAAGATCAGTCTCATTTCAGTTGCAATCAGTATCCCGTTGGGAATTCTGCTCGGTATGCTGATGCGCTCGAAGAATAAAGTGATTCATGTCATTACCCAGATTTATCTGGAAATTATAAGAATTATGCCGCAGCTTGTACTGCTGTTCCTGGTATATTTCGGAACGACACGGGCATTTGGCTGGGATCTTCCCGGAGAAACGGCATCCATTATCGTTTTCGTCCTGTGGGGAACCGCAGAGATGGGAGATCTGGTAAGAGGAGCGTTGGACGGAATCCCGAAGCACCAGTACGAGAGTGCGGAAGCGCTTGGCATGAAGAAATCACAGATTATGTGGTACGTGATTCTTCCACAGGCGGTACGCCGGCTTCTTCCGGTATCCATCAATCTGATTACCCGAATGGTGAAAACAACAAGCCTGATCCTCATGATCGGTGTTGTGGAAGTCCTGAAGGTTGCACAGCAGATTATTGAAGCAAACCGTATGAACAGCCCGAATGCTGCATTTGGCATTTATCTGGTTGTATTTTTACTATATTTTATCGTATGCTGGCCGCTTAGTGTTGCAGCGAAATACATGGAAAGGAAATGGGAGTAGATGGCAGAGAGGGACGTATTATTGCGAATCGAGCATTTGCATAAGAAATATGACGAGAATGCAGTCCTTGATGATGTAAACCTTGAAGTACATCAGGGCGAAGTTGTCGTACTGATCGGTCCGAGCGGATGCGGAAAAAGTACCCTTCTGCGATGTATCAACGCTTTGGAGCCCATTCAGGGAGGACGGATTTTATTAGGCGAGGATGAAGTTTCGACTAAGGATAAGAAGCTTTATGAGCTCCGTCAGAAGATCGGAATGGTTTTTCAAAGCTACGAATTATTCCCGCACCTGACCGTGATTGACAATATCTGTCTTTCCCCGGTGAAGGTACAGAAGCGTAAGAAAGAAGAAGTACGCGCAGAAGCAATGGAATTATTGGAACGTGTAGGCTTAAAGGAAAAGGCAGACAGCTATCCGAGACAGTTATCCGGTGGACAAAAGCAGCGTGTGGCGATTGTAAGAGCCCTCTGCATGCATCCGGAAATCCTGTTGTTTGATGAAGTAACCGCAGCCCTTGATCCGGAAATGGTTCACGAGGTATTGGCGGTTATGCTGGATCTGGCTTCCCAGGGACGGACCATGATTATTGTAACCCATGAGATGCAGTTTGCCAAAGCGGTTGCCGACCGTATTCTGTTCATTGATGAGGGTAAAATCATGGAGGATACCACCCCGGAGAAATTTTTCACGAATCCGGAAACCGACCGTGCGAAGAAGTTCTTAAGTGTGTTCCAGTATGAATCATAACTGTTATCGTATGAATTGGTATTTCACTGTTCAGACGGTCGGAATAGACCGGAACACAAACAGGTATACAGAATTGTTCCGGAAATGATGATGGATCAGAACAGTAAAATAAAATGGAAAAGAGGAGAAAATTATGAAAAAGAGTATCAAAAACACCATTTTATCAGGTCTTGCCGTAGGTTTAATGCTGGCAGTTACTGCATGCGTGTC
>USDI01000094.1 GCA_900553305.1 uncultured Lachnospiraceae bacterium | reverse complement strand
TTCCAACTTCAATCATGCGCCTCGCTTCCGCCACAGCCTTTTCCTCCGGAGGATAAAGGTTCACGGTAGGAAAGCCCATTTTCCGTCCCAGGTGCATTCCGTTTTCGACAATGCCTTCGATGGAATAATTCCTTGAAAGGAGTTCGGATGCCAGTTCCATATTTCCTTTTAAGATTTCTTCCCGGACATAAGTGGAACTGATTTCTTTTCCGTGATCAAAAATCTTCTCAATAATCCTGACTGAAAAGTCATTTTCTTCTGCCATTTCTTCAAGAAGCGCCCTGTTTCCTTTTCCGCCTTTTCCAAAGGAAACATCCTCTCCGGCAGCCAGGAATTTCATGTTCATCATCCCTATCAGGATTTTCTTCACAAAATCCACAGGAATGGTTGCCGCAGTTTCCGGATTTAAGGGGAACTCTACCAGGACATCTATGCCCATCCGTTCAAAAATTTCCCGCTTTTCTTCCCTTGTAGTCAGCTCTTTTGCTTCCTCACCGCCAAAATAAAGCGTCGCAGACGGAAAAAATGTAAAGATCACCGACTGCAGACCATTCTTTTTCTGCCGCAGGATCTCATCGATCAGACGGTAATGTCCTGCATGAATGCCGTCGAACTTTCCAATGGCAACCGCGGATGCTCCTTTAAGTTTAAATTCTGTTTTATCACTAACGATCTGCATGGCTTGCATCCTGACCTTCCAAAAACATTTTTACCGGTGTAAAAAGCTTCCTGTCACCCTCATAGCGGTAAATGGCACAGAACCGGCTGTCAGCACTGTATACCCGGTATTCTTCCTGATCCACAGGGAACTCTTGCGGCCTCTTTCCGGCATTTCCTGCTTCTTCCTTAATAAGGACCTCCGACCGTTTCAACTGGTTTCCGTTAAGCAAGGCCTTCTGTGCACCATCAGATACCTGTATTGCAGGAAGGGCATGAAACATTTCTTCCACCGGAATGACTGCCTCCTGTAACCTTCCCTGATCGGCAAGCTCCTGAAGAGCGGATAACGGTTTCGCATCCTCTAACCGGAATTCTCCGACTCTGGATCGAACAAGACTCGTCATCACCGCGCCACACGAAAGAGCCTGTCCCACGTCATGGCACAGGGTCCGGATATAGGTTCCCTTCGAACAGGTGACCCGGATTTCGTATTCCGGATGTTCTTCCTTTAACAGCTCCAGTTCATAAATGGTAATGGGGCGCGCCTTGCGCTCCACTTCCTTTCCTTCCCTTGCAAGCTCGTAAAGCTTCTTCCCGCCTACCTTAAGCGCCGAATACATCGGTGGAACCTGCTGCAGCTCCCCTACAAAATGGGAAAGGATCTCCTTTACCTGTTCCGTAGAAACGCAAGTCTCTTTTTCTTCCAGAACTTTTCCGGAAATATCCTGCGTATCGGTCGTGATCCCAAGCCGGAACCTGGCAATGTATTCCTTGGTCTCACCGGTCAGCATATCGCAGAGCTTCGTTCCGCTTCCCAGACAAACAGGAAGAACCCCCACCGCATCCGGATCGAGGGTTCCTGTATGTCCTATCTTTTTCTGCTTACAGATTCCGCGCAGCTTTGCCACCACATCATGGGAGGTAAAGCCGGCTTCTTTATATACGTTCATTATTCCGTGATACATGTTCTTCTCCAAGAATTAGTCACACAATTGTTTCTCAATCTGTGCAGACAGATTATTAATAATGTCGTGATATGTACCCTGCATGGTAACTCCTGCGGCGCGTACATGACCGCCGCCGCCGAACATCATGGCAATCTTCGCCACATCGATCTTTCCGTTGGAACGAAGGCTTACCTTATACTCAAGGGTATTTGTCTGATACATGAAGATCGCACATTCGACACCCTTTGTATTGCGGAGCTGGTTCACGATTCCTTCCAGATCATGCGGTGCTGCTTCATAAAAGCTCATGGTCCGCTTATCGACCATGCTCACAATGCATCTGCCATCCATAAACTGAATGCTCTCAAGCAGCGCACGTCCCAAAATCTGGTTCTGTACATAGGTCTTTTCATAAAACGTCTGATCAATCAGCGTCGGGAAATCAAAGTCATAAGAAATCAGCTCCGCCGCAATGCGCAAGGTTTCCGGCGAGGTGTTGGAATACTGGAATACGCCGGTATCATGGATGATTCCGATGTACAGGGCTTTCGCAATGGACGGGTCCATCGCTTCCTTATCATCGATGGCCCGGTATACCAGCTCACTTGCCGAACTTGCCTTCGGATCCATGAAATTCACATCACCGTCCCCTAAATTGCTCACATGGTGATCAATATTGATCTTCTTACGTGCCGTATCGAAATACTTCTGTGCTTCTCCGGTACGTTCCTTTGTACTGTCCAGTACGATAAACACATCAAACATTTCCACTTTCGTTGCAAAGTCAGTGTGAATATCCCCGATCCTGCTGATGCAGGAAAATTCCTCTCCCGGCTGTTCTAAGAATACCTCAATCTGCGCCTCCGGGCACTTCTTTAATAAATATAAATAAAGGCCCATTACCGACCCGATGCAGTCACCATCCGGCCGGATATGTCCACTGATGCCGATGGTTGCGGCATCTTTTACTTCTTCATAAATTTTCATATACATCCTGTCCTTATTACTCTTGTGATAAAGTTTCGTTTCTGTCTTCCTTCTGTGCATCTGATTTAGCTACTTCATCAATCAGTTTGGACATTTTTACACCATAGGCAATGGACTGATCCACGATGAAGCGGATTTCAGGTGTGTTGCGCAGATTAATTCTTCTGGCAAGCTCTCTGCGGATATAGCCTTCCGCACTCCTTAAGCCTGCAAGCGTATCCTCTGCCACACGGTCATCCCCGTAAACGCTGATCCATGCCTTACATGTTTTCAAATCAGGTGCAACCTCTACAGAGATCACACTTGTTAAGGGACTGATTCTCGGATCCTTAATCTCTCCACGAATGATCTCTGCGAGTTCCTTTTGAACTTCCCCGTTGATCCGGGTATTCTTCATGCTGTTCTTTCTCACCTGGGAACCTCCACCATAATATATGCTTCTACGATATCCAGCTCCTGCATCTGGTCAAAGCCCTCAAATACAAGACCACATTCGTAGCCAGCCTTTACTTCCTTTACATCGTCCTTAAATCTCTTAAGGGATGCCAGAGTGCCTTCATAAATCTGCTCTTCCTGTCTGGTGCTTTCATTACGTCTCGTAATACGCACCTTGCAGTCTCTCTGGAAATATCCGTCTAAGACATAAGAACCTGCAATATTACCGATTGCGGACGCACGGAAGATCTGACGAACTTCTGCGTGACCGATTACCTTTTCTTCATAAACCGGATCGAGCATTCCCTTCATGGCAGCCTCGATATCCTCAATCGCCTGATAAATGACACGATATAGACGGATATCCACGCCCTCACGCTCTGCAAAGGCCTTGGCCTGTGCATCCGGACGGACATTGAAGCCGATGATGATTGCGGAGGATGCAAAAGCAAGGGAAACATCCGATTCATTGATGGCACCTACGCCACCGTGAATACATTTTACAACAACTTCTTCGTTGGAAAGCTTCATGAGACTCTGCTTAACAGCTTCCACACTACCCTGTACATCTGCCTTAACGATCAGATTCAGTTCCTTTAAGTTACCTTCCTGAATCTGGTTAAACAGATCATCCAGTGACATCTTCGCCTTGGTCTCTTCAAGCATCTTCTCTTTATTCTGTGCCAGATAAGTTTCTGCATAGGACTTGGCAGTCTTATCGTTTTCATGGGCAATAAATACTTCACCTGCACTCGGTACATCGGATAATCCAAGGATTTCTACCGGTGTGGAAGGCTTTGCCTCCTTCACACGTCTTCCCTTGTCATCGATCATTGCACGTACCTTACCGTGGCTTGCACCTGCGGAAATAAAATCTCCCACATGTAACGTACCCTTCTGTACCAGTACGGTAGCGACAGGACCGCGTCCCTTGTCAAGCTCTGCTTCAATGACAAGACCTCTTGCACGACGGTTCGGATTCGCCTTTAATTCCATGATTTCAGCGGTAAGAAGTACAGTTTCAAGCAATGTGCTGATTCCTTCGCCGGTCTTTGCAGATACCGGAACGAATTCGGTGCTTCCGCCCCAGTCAACCGGAATGAGTTCATATTCGGTCATTTCCTGCTTTACACGGTCAATGTTGGCGCCCGGCTTATCGATCTTGTTGACTGCCACGATAATTTCAATACCGGCTGCCTTCGCATGGTTGATTGCTTCTACGGTCTGAGGCATTACACCATCGTCTGCCGCAACAACCAGAATTGCAATATCGGTTGAGTTCGCACCACGCATACGCATTGCGGTAAATGCTTCATGTCCCGGTGTATCCAGGAACGTAATGGACTGTCCACCTACATTTACGGTGTAAGCACCGATGTGCTGGGTAATACCGCCTGCTTCCTTATCGGTTACATTCGTCTTACGGATTGCATCGAGGAGGGAGGTTTTACCATGATCGACATGACCCATAACACAGATAACGGGCGGTCTGCTCACAAGATCCTCTTCCTTCTCTTCGTCTTCCTTTAACAGTTCTTCAATGACATCCACCTTAACTTCCTTCTCACAGATGATGTCATAGTCAATGGCAATGTTCTCCGCATCCTCAAAAGTGATTTCGGAGTTTACGGTTACGATCTGCCCCTGCAGGAACAGCTTTTTAATAATGGCAGAAGGCTGTAACTTCATCTTGTCTGCCAGATCCTTAATCGTTAAGGATTCCGGAATGGTGATAACCTTGATCTGCTCTTCTGCAGGCTCCTCTACCTTCTTCTCCGGCTTAATGAAGCGTCCTGCTTTATTCTTGTTCTTTAAAGCTGCTTCATCCTCTTCGTACATGAAGTCCTTCTTGGATCTCTTATCCTTCTCCTGACTGATTCTGCGCTTTTCTTCCTCTCTGCGCTTGTCATCCTTAACCGGCGGGGTATCCTGAGCGAAACTCTTACCCGGCTTTTCATTCCGCTTAAATCGAGAGTCCTGCCCTCCATTGCTTCTCTCACCGCGGTTATTATTGAAATCGCCGCGGTTACGGTTCCCATCACCGCCGTTATTACGGAAATCTCCCTTGCCATTCTGGTTGTTAAAGCGATTCCCGTTTTCAGGTCTTCGGTTGTTATTCCTCTCTCCCTGATTGTTCTGACCAAATCTCTGATTTCTGTCATTTCTTTCATTTCTGTCGTTTCTCTGATCCCTTCCGTCTCTGTTATTGGATCTGTTTTCGTTGCGGCTGTCGTTTCTGTTTTCTGCTCTGTTTTCCGGTCTTTCTGCTCTCTGGGCTGCCTGTTCACGCTCTGTCGCTGCACGCTTTTCCGAAGCACGGAGTTCTGCTCTTGCTTCATCCATTCTTCTGGAATTCTGCTTGAAATCACTTGTGGAAGTCTCTAACTGGGACGGAGCCGTAAGCGGCTTGATAATTTTATGGGGAACTTCCCTGTTCTGTCCCTGTCTTCCATTGTAATTGTTGTTTCCCTGACGATTGTTCTGCTGAGGTCTGCGATCCCCCTGGGAACGCTGTCCGGGTATATTACTATTATGCGGATTACTTACAAAAATAATCTTTTTCTTTTTTACAGGAGCAGCCTGTTTATCCTCTGCTTTCGGTGCTTCCTTTTGGGCTTCCTTCTGAGCCTCTTTCTTTCCTTCATTCGAAGGTTCTGCTTTTGCTTCAGTTTTCACATCTGCCTTGGCTTCCGGCTTTGCCTCTGCTTTTACCTCCGGCTTTACTTCTTCCTTCGCTTCGGGCTTCACATCTGCTTTGGTATCTTCTTTTTTTACGGCACCAAATGCTTTACGGACCATTTCTGCGGCATCTTCCTCCACAGAGCTCTGTGCTGCCTTTACTTCTATTCCTTTTTCCTGAAGAAATGCAATCACTTCCTTGCTCTGCTTCTCCAGCTCCTTTGCTAATTCATGCACTTTGATTTTCGACATTTATTTACCTCCGTCTTATTCACTCCAAATGAACTCCAAATGATGTTTGTATCATTCCTGAATTGTCTGCAGATGTTTCATGATGCTGTCGGAAAGCCCCGGATCCGTCACCGCAAGGGATGCCCGCATTTCCTTCCCGATTGCTTTTCCAAGCATTTCCTTTGTCCCTAAGGTATAAATGGGAACCTCATAAAAACTGCATTTATCTGTAAATAACTTTTTCGTGTTTGCGGATGCATCTTCGCTGATGATCACCAGACATGCACTCCCGTCCTTTACTGCATTCTCCGTGGAGAATTCGCCGCTTACCAGATTTCTCCCCTTCGCAGCGAGCCCCAGTAAAGACAACACCTTCTTCATCTGCACAGGATCATTCATTCTCGTCATACTCCTTTTCCAGGCTGTCATATACTTCATTCGGAATACTCATTTTGAAAGACCGTTCCAATCCTTTATTCTTCCGTGCCTTTTTAAGGCACTCTCTCGAGATACAAAGATATGCGCCTCTTCCATTTTTCTTTCCGGTCAAATCTAATATGATTTCATCCTCCGGTGTTTTCAGGACGCGCATCATTTCCTTCTTGCTTTTCATTTCTCCGCATCCCACACACTGTCTTAAGGGAATCTTTTTCGCCATACCAAACCACCTTTATTCTTCAGAGGGTACTTCTTCCATACCTTCCTGACCTTCTTCTGTCAGATACTCATCATCTGCATACTCGGCATCCTCATCATATTCTTCATCCTCGTACACATAGTCCTCATAACGGAAGCCCGGTGCATCCTTTGCCTGTGTCTCACTCTTGATATCGATCTTGTATCCGGTCAGTCTGGCAGCAAGTCTTGCATTCTGTCCTTCCTTACCAATGGCAAGAGATAACTGGTAATCCGGAACAACCACCTTAGCAGTCTTTTCATCCGGATCTGCAAATACAGCAACAATCTTTGCAGGAGATAATGCGTTCTGGATCAGATTACCGGGGTTCTCATCCCAGTTGATAATATCAATCTTCTCTCCACGAAGCTCATCCACAATGGAATTTACTCTCGCTCCATTCATACCAACGCAGGCACCGACCGCATCTACGTTCGGATTGTTGGAACGGACTGCCATCTTGGTTCTGCTTCCTGCTTCTCTGGCAATGCTCATAATTTCTACGGTTCCATCTTTAATTTCGGTAACCTCTGCTTCAAACAGACGCTTTACCAGCTCCGGATGGGTGCGGCTTACCAGGATTCTCGGTCCCTTGGAGCCGTTCTTTACCTCCAGAATATAAACCTTGATTCGCTCGGTCGGGCGGAAGTGCTCACCCTTTACCATTTCGCTTTCATTTAAAATACCATCGGCCTTACCTAAGTTTACGCTGATATTACGTCCGATATATCTCTGTACAATTCCGGTAACCACATCTTTTTCTTTCGCATAGTACTGATTGTAGATTACATTTCTTTCTTCTTCACGGATCTTCTGCAAAATCACGCTCTTCGCATTCTGGGTTGCGATACGTCCGAATTCCTTGGACTTGATCTCTACATGAATGATGTCGCCAACCTTTGCAGTTGCTTTAATCTTCTGTGCATCCTCTAAGGAAATCTGTAACAGATCATCTTCCACATCTTCTGCGGTTTCCACAACCTCCTTCTCTGCATAGCAAAGGAAATCACAGGTATCTCTGTCAATTTCTACTTTGATGTTATCAGATTTTCCAAAGTGGTTTTTGCAGGCGGTAATCAAGGAATTCTCAATCGCCTCAAAAAGAGTTTCTTTACTGATTTCTTTCTCCTTTTCCAAAATGTCAAGTGCTTCCATTAATTCTTTGTTCATTTTTCAGTATCCCTTCTTTCTGTATTTGGATTTTTAAAAATC
Organism: uncultured Lachnospiraceae bacterium; assembly: GCA_900553305.1. Taxonomy (GTDB): domain Bacteria; phylum Bacillota; class Clostridia; order Lachnospirales; family Lachnospiraceae; genus Suilimivivens. The sequence goes on along the minus strand of USDI01000094.1, from coordinate 75 downwards.
CAGTGCTAACTTTATTACTGCAATATCTTTTCTCTGAAAAACCAGTTCCTTACCATCTCCACCGGTTAACGTCAG
>USDI01000093.1 GCA_900553305.1 uncultured Lachnospiraceae bacterium | reverse complement strand
TTAAGGCTTCTATATGAAGCTCATTCACCGTAATCCCAAGGATCTCACACAACGGCTCCATATAAGTCACTTCCGGTAAACCATTCCCACATTCCCATTTGGAAATCGTCTTTTCACTGATATCCAGTTTTTCTGCAAGCTGCCTTTGCGTCATATTTCTGTTCTTACGAAGCGCAGCAATAAATTGTCCTGTCTTTTTCTGATCCATAACCTCATCCTCCACCTAATTCGTCCGGTTTCCTTTTACGCCTTTATAATAGAGGTAACGATTCAGAAACGGAACCCACGCTCCGTAGAGTTAACTGCTATTCTTTCGTACTGGTTGTGGATCCTTTATCCATTCTGTTAATTGCATTCTGTAAAATTTCTTTCGCCCGGTCTACATTACCGGTTTCAAGAAGTGCAAGAATACTTTCCAGCAGAATACATAATTCCTGATTTTGCATTTCTTCCATCCTTCTACCGCCTTTCTGATTTTGTATTGGTTTATACACAATAGTATAGCGGATTTACTCTCTGTTTACAAGTTCCATATTCACTTTTTATTAGGAATTAGTTTTTGATATTTTGTATAAGCAATGTTTTTAGAATACACCATTTATAAGACTTATAATTCAATATAATTACTATATCCCTGTCCGCTATATTTGTAAAGAAAAAAGAACAAACTCATTTTATAAAATGAATTTGTCCTTTTTAAAAACAAACAATTCCAGTTTTCCCATTGCTCATTCTAATGGATCAGAAAGAAGTTTTTTCTTCCGTTCCATCATTTCTTCAATCTTCTCAATATATAATCCAACATCCTTCACATTGTCGCACCGTTCAATCCGTCCGTCCGGATAAACCCGCTTGGTGATCGAACCCGCTCCAAGGGCTACGATGGTCTGTTTCTCCTCCATGATCAGAATGTTATAAATGCCAAAGTTTCCCTCTGTCGCGTAACCAACGTTTTCAAAGTTGCCGGACATGTTTTTCTGGCGGTAGAGATAATACGGAACCATCCGAAGCTGCTTTGCACCCTCCATGGCAATCTTCATGGTTTCTTCTGTGTTGTTCAGCATGGAAATTCCCTTTTCCTCAATCCACTGGCTGAGCTTCGATGCCCGTTTAATGGCAAGGGAATGTACGGTCAGGCTGTCCGGCTGCATCGCCACAATTTCATCGATCGTATGCTGCACTTCGGTTTCCGTTTCTTCCGGAAGTCCTAAGATAATATCCATATTAATGTTGGTGAATCCAACCTCTCTTGCAAGGGCAAATGCTTCCTTTACCTGCTCTACGGTATGGCGTCTGCCGATCAGATCGAGTGTCTTCTGGTTCATGGTCTGCGGATTCACGGAAATTCTGGTAACTCCATGCTTCTTTAAGACCTCCAGCTTGTCTCTCGTAATGCTGTCCGCTCTTCCCGCTTCAACCGTAAATTCCTGTAAATGGGACAGATCCAACTTCTCTTCGATATAAGAAAGAAGCCGTTCCAGCTCCGGTGCTTTCAATGTAGTCGGCGTGCCTCCGCCAATATAAATCGTATCCAGAATTTTGTCCTGATAAAAGCTGCTTACAAAGTCAATTTCCTTTTCCAGTGCCGTTAAATATTCGGATACCCTCTTTTCCCAGGAAAAGATCGGATAAGAGGTAAAGGAACAGTACAGACAGGTGGTTGGACAGAACGGAATCCCAATGTAAAGGCTGTATCCGTCTTCGTAATGAAGGGTATCAAGCAGGGCCTTTTCCCTTCGGGCAATCTCAATGGCAAGCTTTCCCTTTTCCTCACTGATGAGGTACGTGTCCTGCATATACTGCATGATCTCCTCATCCGTAACACCCTCTTCCATCATCGTCATTGGAATTTACGGTTGAACTGGAAAAGGAATTTTCGTCGGCCGAATTCCGGTCAGGGTTCCCCATGGAAGCTTCTTTCCGGCATGTTCGGAAAGAGCTGTATAAATCAGCTTCTTTAAGCAGTTCTTGATGTGTGGACGGTCCATGCCGTCTTCCAGTTCTACCTTATAACCACCGAAATCTGCTCTTCCCCTGCCGCCATCCACAATACTCATGCGGATCATTTCCGGCTCAAAATCAATTTTCAGATCTGGAAGTCCCTCATCGGAACTCACAACATCCTTTTCATCAGAATCCGGCACAAAGACCTTGATGTCCTGTGCCGGATAAAATGCTTTTACCAGAGAATGAATATCGTATTCATATCCGTTCTGATTCACGAGTACACTTAATAAATTACTCATCTTTTCCTCTTCTCATTTCGATTAAAGAAATGCATTATATTTTCTCTCATGTCCGATACTGGTGCGTTCCCCATGTCCCGGGTATACGGTCATATCATCAGGAAGTACCATGAGCTTTTCACGGACCGATCTTACCAGCGCGCTCATGCTGCCTGTCGGGAGATCGGTTCTTCCCACCGAATCCTGAAACAGCGTATCACCGCTGAGTAACACCTTTGCCTCTTCAAAATAATAACAGCAGCTCCCTTTCGTATGTCCCGGTGTAGCAATCACCTGAAACTGCATACCGGCAATTTCAACCTTTTCTCCATCCTTCAAAAGGACATCCGGGGTAACCGTACATGGTCTTCCTACGTCCCGTGATACATTTAAGGAATCACTTTCGCACAGCTCTTTTTCGCCCTCATAGGCATATACCCTGGCACCGCTGCATTTTTTCAAACCTTCCACACCCCAAATATGGTCAAAATGTCCATGCGTAAGACAGATTGCAACTACATGAAAGCCCTTTGCTGTGAGCTGCTGATACAGAAGCTCTCCCCGGTCAGCCGGATCAAAGGCGATCACATCCTTCTTTCCTTCTTCATATACATAGTAAAAATTCGTCTCGCACACACCTAATGTAAATTTATCAACCTTTAATTCTGCCATAAGCTTCCTTTCCAGACTGTCTCTTCACCTGTTTCATCAGCCTGTGGTTCTTTCAATATCCATCACGCTTTCAATGTTGCGTAATTTATCCACCAGCGTATTCAGCTGTTCCCTGCTGTTGATTTCAAAAGCAATGGCAAGTGTTGCATAGCCCTGCTTATTCACTCTCGTGTTAAGGCTCCGGATACTGATATTTTTCTCGGTAAGAATCTTCGTGATATCTGCAAGGAGTCCGTTCCGGTTCATGGCATAAATCTTAATTTCTGCAATATACTTCTCGTCTCCTGCATCCTTCGCATTGTCTTCCCATTCGGCATCAATCAGGCGCACTCTTTCCATTTCGGGAAGATTGATGATATTAATACAGTCCGTACGATGAATGGAAACGCCACGTCCTCTCGTCACGAAACCAACGATCTCGTCTCCGGGAACCGGCAGACAGCACTTGGAAAAACGTACGGCCAGATCGTGCATTCCCTTTACAACGATACCGCTCTTGGATCTCATATGCGGAATGTTCTTCTGCTGGTCATTCTCCGCAACCGCCGCAAGAACCTCTTCATTCGTCAGTTCCTTCTTGTGGTCCTTTTCATAAAGTTCGAGCATCTTATTGATGATCTGCCCTTCCTTTAAGCCGCCATGTCCAACGGCTGCAAGAACCGACTCCCAGTCATGGAAGCCATATTTATTCATGATCGTGTTCATGTATTCCGGCACCATGATTTCATTGGTGTCGATCACCTTCGCCTTACAGTATGCCTGTAAAAGCTCACGGCCTTTCACGATATTTTCTTCTTTGAATTCATTCTTAAACCACTGGTTGATCTTACTCTTGGCCTGGGTGCTCTTCACCACATTCAGCCAGTCCCGGCTCGGTCCCTTGGAATTCTGGGACGTCATGATTTCCACCCGGTCACCGTTCTTGATCTCATAATCAATCGTTACGAGCTTTCCGTTTACTCTCGCACCGATCATCTTATTGCCGACCGCACTGTGAATGCTATAAGCAAAGTCAATCGGCGTAGAGCCTGCCGGCAGGTTCTTTACTTCTCCGGTCGGGGTAAAGCAGTAAACGCTATCGGAAAACAGGTCAAGATCGCTCTTTAACAGATTCATGAATTCCTTATTATCGGACATATCCTGCTGCCATTCCAGAATCTGACGCAGCCAGGATAACTTCTCTTCCTCGGAATCCTCGATCTTCTTTCCATCGGAAGCGACCTTATATTTCCAGTGCGCTGCGATACCATATTCCGCAGCCTTATGCATTTCATAGGTACGGATCTGGATTTCGAAGGGCTGCCCACTCTTCCCGATCAGTGTCGTATGAAGGGACTGGTACATATTCGCCTTCGGCATGGCAATGTAGTCCTTGAAACGGCCGGGAATCGGTTTATACATTTCATGAATGACACCAAGTGCTGCATAACAGTCCTTGACAGTATTTACAATAATACGGACCGCGAACAGATCATAGATCTGCTCAATGGATTTATTCTGGTTCTTCATTTTCTTATAGATACTGAAAAAGTGCTTGATACGCCCATCAATATGGGCTTCAATTCCGGCATTTTTAATATGTTCGCTGACTTCATCCACGATGTCCTGAATGTATTTCTCACGTTCACTTTTGCGGATTGCGATTTTATCTACCAGATCGTAATAAGCCTCCGGCTCGAGATATTTTAAAGATAAGTCATCTAATTCTACTTTTATTTTGGAAATACCAAGACGCTGTGCAATCGGGGCATAGATTTCCTGCGTCTCTCTTGCAATACGCTGCTGTGCCTCCGGCTTCTGGTATTTCAGGGTACGCATATTGTGAAGGCGGTCTGCCAGTTTAATCAGAATCACCCGGATATCCTTCGCCATTGCAAGAAACATTTTACGCAGGTTTTCTGCCTGCATTTCCAGCCGGTCCGGCTTGCCGTCCTGATCGGTGGACAGATGCAGATTCTGCAGCTTGGTAACACCGTCTACCAAAAGGGCTACCTCCGGGCCAAAATCCTTCTCGATTTCTTCCCCGGTCATAATGGTATCTTCCACCACATCATGTAAGAGTCCCGCTGCAATGGTTTCCTGATCCATTTCAAGGTCTGCCAGAATGATTGCCACACATAAGGGATGCACAATGTAAGGCTCTCCGGACTTCCGCACCTGATCCTTATGTGCCTGATAGGCTACATGGTACGCTTTCTCAATCAGGGAAATGTCATCGGATGGATGGTATTTACGCACACGTAAAATAAGATCCCGATATAGCTGCTCCGGACTTTGAAATTCCTGAATCGATTCGATCCGACCGTCGTCGAATACCATCTCACTCTTAACCTGTTCACCTGTTGTCTTACTGGTATCCTTTTCTTCTGTCATTCTACCACCCTTTAGCAATTCTTAAAGCCAAATGCCTTTTGACTCTAATGTTACCTGTTATGATATCCATATTATTATATATTTATTTATGAATGTAGTCAATCCGTGAAGAGGTTCGTAGTTTTCTTTTTGATTTTGTGCCGATGTAAGCGCATAAACAGCCTTGATGCTTAGCCTCACAAAAGCGCAAGCGCTTCTTTGTGAGGCTACCGCTTACAGCGGTATACAATTAAAAAGGGAAGCCCCCTTGTGAGCTAGCTCACATTGGGCTTCCCTTTTAATTGTGCATCGGCTGTTTATACGCTTACATCATTCCCATTCCGGCGCCGCCTGCAGGCATTGCAGGGGTGTCTTCCTTGATGGTAGCGACTACGGATTCGGTTGTCAATAAGGTAGAAGCAACGCTTGTTGCGTTCTGAAGTGCGCTTCTTGTTACCTTGGCAGGATCAAGGATACCTGCGGCAACCATATCAACGTATTCTTCTTTTAATGCATCAAATCCTGTTCCCACAGGAGATTCTTTTACTTTGTTGATGATAACGCTTCCTTCCAGTCCTGCGTTTGCAGCAATGTGGAACAGAGGAGCTTCCAGTGCCTTTAATACGATCTGTGCACCGGTCTTTTCATCACCTTCAAGGCTGTCAGCAAGCTTTGCAACTTCCTTGGACGCATGGATGTAGGCGGAACCACCACCACAGATAATACCTTCTTCTACTGCGGCTCTGGTAGCTGCAAGTGCATCTTCGAGACGAAGCTTTGCTTCCTTCATTTCGGTTTCGGTTGCAGCACCTACGCGGATAACTGCTACGCCGCCTGCAAGCTTTGCAAGTCTTTCCTGTAATTTTTCTTTATCAAAATCAGAAGTGGTTTCTTCGATCTGTTTCTTGATCTGGCTGATTCTGGCTGCAATTGCCTCCTTATCGCCTTCACCATCAACGATAACGGTATTTTCCTTCTGAACCTTAACAGATTTCGCACGGCCTAACTGAGCCATAGTAGCTTCCTTAAGGTCAAGACCAAGCTCTTCACTGATTACCTGACCACCTGTCAGAATTGCAATATCCTCAAGCATTGCTTTACGTCTGTCACCATAACCGGGTGCCTTAACAGCAACCACATTGAATGTACCACGTAACTTATTTACGATCAGGGTGGTAAGTGCTTCGCCTTCTACATCTTCTGCAACGATTAAAAGCTTTGCACCGGACTGTACGATCTGCTCTAACAGAGGAAGGATTTCCTGAATGTTGGAGATCTTCTTATCGGTAATCAAAATGTAAGGATTGTCAAGAACTGCTTCCATCTTATCCATATCGGTTGCCATGTATGCGGAAATATATCCTCTGTCGAACTGCATACCTTCTACCAGGTCAAGCTCGGTCATCATGGTCTTGCTTTCTTCAATCGTAATAACGCCGTCACCGGATACCTTTTCCATTGCATCTGCTACAAGCTTACCAACCTCTTCATCTCCTGCGGAAATAGCTGCTACTCTTGCAATATGCTCTTTACCGTTTACCTTGGAGCTCATCTTTGCGATAGCTTCTACTGCACAGTCTGTTGCTTTCTTCATACCTTTACGAAGGATGATCGGGTTTGCGCCTGCTGCAAGGTTCTTCATACCTGCATTTACCATTGCCTGTGCAAGTACGGTTGCGGTTGTTGTACCATCACCAGCTACATCGTTGGTCTTGGTTGCTACTTCCTTAACGAGCTGTGCTCCCATGTTTTCGAAGGAATCCTCTAATTCGATTTCCTTTGCAATGGTAACACCATCGTTTGTGATTAACGGAGCGCCATAGGACTTATCCAGAACAACGTTTCTTCCCTTAGGTCCAAGTGTTACTCTTACGGTGTCAGCTAACTGATTGACACCGGCTTCTAATGCTGCACGGGCTTCTGCCCCATATTTAATTTCCTTTGCCATGATTTTTTCCTCCTAAAATCTGCTTAACTATTTCTTTCATTTTCTTATGAAATACTTTTTAATTAAAATGCTTCCTACTGAATCACTGCAAGAATATCACTCTGCTTTACAATGATATATTCCTCGTCTTCGATCTTCACATCGGTTCCTGCATATTTGGAATAAATAACCTGATCTCCAACCTTTACTTCCATCTTGATTTCCTTGCCGTCTACGACTCCGCCGGGACCTACTGCAATAACCTCTGCCTGCTGGGGTTTTTCCTTATTCTGTCCGGGTAATACAATACCGGATTTGGTGGTTTCTTCTGCAACTAACTGTTTCAGAACAACTCTGTCTGCTAATGGTACTAATTTCATGATTTACTGCCTCCTTGTTATATCTTAAAAATCTTTATGTTCCTTTGTCTTATTAGCACTCATTTATATTGAGTGCTAACATCTAAATCATATATTAAATTTATATGTCTTCCTTTGCAAATTGTATCACAATGCTATATGTTTGTTTTTCTTTTATTATCTTTCTTTTTCTCTTTTTTTCTTCCGTTTTTGCATTAGGCGTGTTTAATTTATTAAAACTTTGTGAACAAATGATATAGAAAAAGTAAAAACAGATGACCATTTTATTCCAATAGCCATCTGTCTCATTCATTTCTTATAATTACAACTGTTATTACACTTATTATACTATCATAATAACTATATCGTATTACTTTCCTTTGCCCTCAAGGCGTTCCGTGTTTTTTAAATCAGACATTT